>CAZIZB010000001.1:0-34041 GCA_964543635.1 uncultured Opitutales bacterium
GCGTTGGCCTCCGAAGCCGAAGATTCGGGTTCGAGTCCCGACGAGAGCGCCACTTTTGATAAAGCAAAAGTTAGAATTTTTAATAATTAACGACGGCCAAAGCTTTCCTCTTCTTCCAATTCTTTACGAAAATACTTAAGTTTTTCTTCAGAATTTCTCCGCAAGCCCGCAAGACTCTGCTCAACAAAGGTATTCATAACACGATCTTCGGTCCAATGTTTTGCAGGTTTTTCTTTTTCTTCCTGAAATTTCTGTACATCATTAGTTACGGGTTGCACAGGAACATAAGCTTCGACTGGAGGAACCATAGAAGGAGACGGTAAGGTTGAATTCATTTTTACACTCATAATTCACTCCTGATCTTGTTCTTCATGGGTTTCATTTTCTGATGGTTTATCGCCTGCAACCAATTGCACACCATCTTTTGTAAGAATAAAATTAATAGAACTTGCCATAGATTTAATTTTATTTTGTTCTGTTAAAGAAAGCAATAAAAATGATATACGCATCGCAACTATTTAATGAAATTAAGGACAATTGGATATTTAACGATTTTTTTGATCTTAAACAACCGGTTTACGAGTGGCTTCCTAATATTCAACTAGCCCTTAAAACTTTTTTTGAAAAAACACCATTAGAAAATCGTATTTATTCACCAATTCCGCAAAATTTTATTATTGAGGGTGATGTTTTTATTGGAGAAAACGTACGTTTGCCAGCGTTTGGAACGATTCAAGGGCCAGCCTACATTGGAAATCATTGCGAATTACGTCCCGGAGTCTATATTCGTGGTAATGTGATTATTGGAGAAAGTTGTGTGCTTGGTAATTCTTGCGAATTCAAAAATGCCCTTCTTTTAGATCGCGTCCAAGTTCCTCATTTTAACTATGTAGGAGATTCTATTTTGGGAACAGGAGCCCATCTGGGGGCTGGGGCTATTTTATCCAATCTTCGCTTTGATCGTCAACCTATCTCCATGCGAGACATCAACAACGATCCTTTTCCAACGGGATTAAAAAAGCTTGGAGCTGTCTTAGGAGATTATGCAGAAGTTGGCTGTAACGCAGTTTTGCAACCGGGTTCATGTTTATTCCCACAAACCAAAGTCTTTCCTTGCGAAGCCTTCAAAGGAACCCGTTTACAGTAGTACTGGCTTTTGCAGCTAAGGGATAGAGATATTTTGAATCCTTAACATAGCTGTATAAAAAAGCGAAGAATATCTTCACCATTAGGTGCATTATTGGGATCAAAAAAATGATAAAAATGGACATACCATTTATAAAAGGGTTCCTGCAAAAGTCGGAGCTAAAAAAGTCTGCGATGACGCATGAATAATGAAAAAAACAACCATTGTAAGAGTGTTAAAAAATTTTAACATTATTTTTCACCGTTCAAACCACATAATTACTGACTTTATCGGAAGTTTTCCCTTCGACTTTTGCAGGATGTCTATTTAAAGTAGTTTTTATAAAAATTTTGTTAGGTCGTTTTTAATTGAAATTCCAATGAGGCTCTCACAAAAATCAAAAAGTGTTGATGGGTTTGTATATGTTAAAGAAAAATAACTTGATTACTAACTATCTTACTAACTATAAAATTTTACTTTAAAAAAGGGTTGACTTAAGGAAAGAAATGCTCGACTATAGGAGCACATTAATTTTGGTTAAAAGCCAAAAGTGGATGAGAGATGCCCTTGTAGCTCAGTTGGCAGAGCACATCCTTGGTAAGGATGAGGTCGGCGGTTCAAGTCCGCTCGAGGGCTCCATTAATCGATGATTTATTAATATAGATTTGATATGGCTAAAGAAACCTTCACAAGATCAAAACCTCACGTAAACGTGGGAACAATCGGTCACGTCGACCATGGAAAAACAACATTGACAACGTCAATTCTTAAGGTCCAAGCAGACAAGGGATTGGCCGAGGTTAAGACTTACGCAGATATTGCTAAGGGAGGAACCGTTCGCGATGCTTCCAAGATCGTTACGATTGCTGTTGCTCACGTAGAATATGAAACCGACACACGTCACTATGCGCACGTAGACTGTCCTGGTCACGCAGACTTCGTAAAAAACATGATTACGGGTGCTGCTCAGATGGACGGTGCTATCTTGGTTGTTAGTGCCTACGATGGACCGATGCCTCAAACCCGCGAACACATTTTGTTGGCTCGTCAGGTAGGTGTTCCTAATATCGTTGTTTTCTTGAATAAAGTAGACTTGGTAGACGATCCAGAATTGTTGGATTTGGTTGAAATGGAAGTTCGTGACCTTTTGAAGAAGTACGAATATGCTGGTGACGATATTACGGTTGTTCGTGGATCTGCTTTGGGTGCTTTGGAAGGAAAGCCAGAATGGGTTAAGTCGGTTTCTGACTTGTTGGATGCGGTTGATCGCGATATCCCTGTTCCAGAACACGACTTGGATAAGCCTTTCTTGATGTCTATTGAAGATGTATTCAGCATTACAGGACGTGGAACGGTTGTAACCGGACGTATTGAACGTGGTTGCATCAAAGTTGGTGAAACGGTTGAAATCGTTGGATTAGCAGAAACTCGTTCGACAACCTGTACCGGCGTTGAAATGTTCCATAAGTTGTTGGATCAAGGTCAAGCAGGTGATAATGTTGGTGTCTTGTTGAGAGGTATTGAAAAGAAGGATGTTGAACGTGGACAAGTATTGGCAAAGCCAGGTTCGATTACTCCTCACACCAAAGCTAAGGCTGAGATTTACGTTTTGACTAAGGATGAAGGTGGTCGTCATACCCCATTCTTTAAGGGATATCGTCCTCAATTCTTCTTCGGTACTGCAGACGTTACCGGTATTTGTGAGTTGCCAGATGGTGTTGAAATGGTAATGCCAGGAGACAACTTGGGAATTACAATTGAGTTGGGTAAGGCTGTTGCTATGGAGAAAGGTCAACGTTTCGCTATGCGTGAAGGTGGCCGTACAATTGGTGCTGGACGTATTGTTGAAGTTATTGCTTAATTGTAAAAAATAAAAAACGGGGTGTTTTTTTCGTTGACAAAATGAGAACATCCCGAAATCTTTATTGTAAAGAAGTGTAGGAGAATGGCGCAATTGGTAGCGCAGCGGTCTCCAAAACCGTCGGTTGGGGGTTCGAGTCCCTCTTCTCCTGCCAAAAGCCTAAGAAGATTATGAAGATTTTTAAGAAAATTAGAACGTTCGCACGTGAAATGGTGGAAGAATTAAGAAAAGCTTCGTGGCCTAATTGGCGCGAATTGCGAGAATCCACTATTGCTGTTATATTGGGCATTATTTTTTTAGGTGTTTTTGTTAGTTTAGTAGATTTTTCGTTGTTTCAGATTGTGGATCTACTGATGCATTGTGTAAGCCGTTAATTAGTAAGATAGAAAATGTCGAATTTAGAGTCCAAAGGTAATCATAAGTGGTATGCGGTTCAGACGGCTTCCAATCAGGAATTGAAAATTAAGCGCCATTTGGATCGTTTTGTGGGTCCAGAAGGTTTTGGAGATTTTATTAAAACTGTTTTAGTACCTACCAAAACAGTGGTTGAAGTGAAAAATGGTAGGAAGACAAGCAAAGTTCGGAAGTTTTATCCTGGCTATGTTTTCTTGTTTGTGGAGTTGTATGATGAGGCAGGCGAGCTTTTGCAGCCGGTTGCTTCGTACATAAAAAATGTTCAAGGAGTTCTCAATTTTATGGGCGGTGATAAACCGATTGCGTTGAGACAGTCTGAAGTGGATGGTATTCTCGGTCAAGTTCAGGCGACACAAGGCAAGAAGGTTTTGAAGGTTGCCTTTGAGGTTGGAGAATCCGTTAAGATTACCGATGGTCCTTTCTTGAATTTGTCGGGAACGATAGATGAAGTAGATCCGGAACGCGGTAAACTTAAGATTTCGGTTTCGATTTTTGGACGTTTTACTCCGGTTGAATTAGAGTATTGGCAAGTGGAAAAAGACGAACGATAAAGGAGAGTCATTATGGCGACAAAAAAAGTAATTGGTGAAATAAGGCTGCAGTTGCCTGCGGGTGCTGCGAATCCTGCACCTCCGGTTGGTCCAGCTTTGGGTGCTAAGGGTGTGAATATTATGGGCTTTTGTAAAGAGTTTAATGCTCGTACAAAAGATCAAGCAGGTTTAATTATTCCTGTAGTTATTACGGTTTATGCGGATAAATCGTTTACGTTTATTTTAAAAACTCCACCGGCATCAGTTTTATTATGTAAGGCTGCAGGCCTTCAAAAAGGATCAGGCGAGCCCAATAAGAATAAAGTTGGATCGGTAACGCGTAAGCAGTTGGAAGAAATTGCAACGACGAAAATGGCTGACTTAAATGCTTCGAATGTTGAGCATGCTGCCAGAATGATTGCCGGAACTGCGCGTAGCATGGGAATTCAAATCGTAGATTGAGTGGAGAGAAAAGCATGAAAATTCACAGTAAACGTTATCGTTCAGCTTTAGAGCAATTGGATGCAGGAAAAACATATGAATTGGCTCCTGCTTTAGAAGCTTTATTAAAATTGCCGGCTCCTAAATTTGATGAAACCGTTGAATTGGCTTTGCATTTGGCTGTTGATCCTCGTCAAAGCGATCAAATGGTTCGTGGAATTGTTCAATTGCCACATGGAAATGGTAAAGAAGTTCGTATCATTGTTTTCACAAATAAGCCAGAAGAAGCCTTGAAAGCTGGTGCTCGTGAAGCCGGTATGGCCGAATTGATGGAAAAAATTAAAGGCGGTTGGCTCGATTTTGATGTCGCTGTTGCTACGACAGAAGCCATGAAAGAGGTGAAGGCACTTGCACGTGTTTTGGGTCCTAAAGGTTTAATGCCAAGTCCGAAAGCGGGTACCGTTACCGAAGATGTGATTGGTTGTGTTGAAGCTTTGAAAAAGGGACGTGTTGAGTTCAAAATGGACAAAGCAGCAAATGTTCAATTAGGCATTGGAAAGCGTTCTTTTGGTGTTGAAAAGCTTAAAGAAAACGCAGAAGCTGCTTTAGAAGCGATTAAGCATGCGCGTCCATCTGTTTTTCGTGGAAAATTTGTACTTGGGGGTGCTATTTCTGCAACCATGAGTCCAAGTTTGACTTTACAAGAAAGCTTGTTTGCCAAGTTTTAACAGCGGAGGGAATTTAAATGAGAATAGAAAAAACGTTTTTATTGAATGAAGTTTCCAACAAGGTTAAAGAATCAAATTTTTTGTATTTGGTTGATTTTAACCGCTTGACCGTAAGCGAAACGGCAGAATTACGTAAGGCTTTAGCAGCGGAAGGAGCTCAATTTCATGTTGTTCAAAACACGCTTTTACGTAAGATTGGTGAACAATTGGAATGGCCTTCTTTTACGCAATGGTTGACGGGACAAACCGGTGTTGTTTTCGGTGGAAACAATCCTTCCGGTGTTGCGAAGATTTTATTGAAGTTTGCCAAAGATAATGAAAAATTGCCGACTAAAGGTGGTTTGATGGATGGCCAATTGTACGATGTTGCAGCATTAGAGGCGCTTTCGAAGTTGCCAGATTTGCCAACATTACGTGCAACCTTGTTGTCGTTGATGTTAACACCTTATCGCCAATGTCTCTATGTCATGCAAGGTGTTCCACAATCTTTATTGAACGTTTTAAAGGCTTACGAAGATAAAAATAAATAACAATTTTCAGGTCAGGTTAGGGAGGGCTACCTCCTTAAACGCTTCGTCTGAAATTAAAAGATGAATACTAATCTGTTCTAGGAGGAATCATGAGTGATATAACAAAAGATCAAGTAATTGAATGGTTGAGCAATCAATCGGTTTTGGAAATCGCAGGTCTTGTAAAAGATCTCGAAGAAAAGTGGGGCGTAAGTGCTGCTGCTCCGGTTGCTGTTGCTGCCGCTGCACCTGCTGAAGCTGCTGCTTCTGCTGAAGAAAAAACTGAATTTGATGTTGTTTTGGTGGACGCTGGATCCAGCAAGATTAACGTTATTAAGGAAGTTCGTGGTCTTACCGGTTTGGGCTTAATTGAAGCTAAAGCTTTAGTTGAAGGTACGCCAAAACCTGTAAAAGAAGGTGTTAGCAAGCAAGAAGCCGAAGAAATAAAGGCTAAACTTGAAGCTGCTGGTGCTAAGGTTGAATTGAAATAAGTTCATTTTAACGCGTAAAACGAGGATGGGTTGGGAGAAAAAATCCTTGTTTTAGGTTCCTATTTATGTCAAATCGTATCAATTTTGGAAAAATAAAAGAAGTGGTTCCGCCACCCGATTTAATAGGTTTGCAGTTGGCGTCCTACCGGGAATTTTTGCAAGCCGATGTATCTCCTAGTCAAAGGAAGAAGATAGGTTTAGAAGCTGTTTTTCAGGAGATTTTCCCTATAGAAAGTTATGACAATAAGTGTCGGTTGGAATATGTTTCTTACCAATTGATTGAACCAAAATTGTCAGATTATGATTGTATTCGTGACGGAACAACCTATGCGGTTTCTTTGTATGTTACATTGCGTTTAAAAACGGAAGAAAGCGTGCAAGAAAGCGAAATTTACATGGGTGAAATTCCGTTGATGACGCCACGTGCTTCTTTTATTGTTAATGGAGCCGAAAGAGTTATCGTCAGTCAATTGCATCGTTCGCCTGGTATTTGTTTCGAACAAGAGATGCATACGACGGGAAGAAATTTATATTCATTTCGTATTATTCCAGATCGTGGTACCTGGATTGAAGTTCAGTTCGATCCCAATGATTTGTTGTATGTTTATTTGGATCGCCGCCGCCGCCGCCGTCGTTTCTTGATTACAACCTTTTTGCGTGCATTGGGTTTTAGTAGTGATATTGATATTTTAAATTTATTTTATAAGCCCGAAACTTTTTCTGTTGCTGACTTGTTAGGCAAGGAAGATCTTTCAGGTTATATTTTGGTTGAAGATGTTGTGGATGCGCAAAAGGGACTTGTTTTAGCACGTGCCTTTGAACCGGTTACCAAGACGGTTTTGCAAAGTTTTCAAGAATCGGGTATTGAGAGCGTTTTAGTCGTAGATAGTAGCAGCGATGATGGTGTTATTATTCGTTGTTTAAAGAAAGATGTGGCTCCAAATGAAGAAGAGGCTTTGCGTGAAATTTTCAAGCGCTTGCGTCCTGGAGATCCAGCTACTTTGCAAAATGCCCGAACCTTCTTCAAACGTTTGTTTTTTGATGAGAAGCGTTACGATTTGAGTCGCGTAGGCCGTTATCGTTTAAATGAAAAATTTGGTGAGTCTACATCGCTTAATAAGCGTTTATTACAACCAAGTGATATTGTTGCTGCAACACGCTATTTGTGTGGTTTACGCAAAGGTTTAGGCTTAGTGGATGATATTGACCACTTGGGAAGCCGTCGCGTACGTCCTGTTGGAGAATTGTTATATCATCAATGCCGTTTGGGATTGTCGCGTACGGAACGTATTGTTCGTGAACGTATGGCCCTTTATGATCAGACGGTTGATGCGGTTACGCCACAGCGTTTGATGAACACGAAAGCTTTGTCGACGGTTGTTCGCGACTTTTTTGCACGTAGCCAATTATCTCAATTAATGGATCAAATCAATCCATTGGCGGAATTGACGCACAAGCGTCGTTTGTCAGCTTTAGGACCTGGAGGTCTTAACCGTGATCGTGCAGGCTTAGAAGTTCGTGACGTTCATACTTCACACTATGGTCGTATTTGTCCAATTGAGACGCCGGAAGGACCGAATATCGGTTTGATCAATTCCTTAACAACGTATGCACACGTAAATGAGTTTGGCTTTATTGAGACACCTTATCGATTGGTACGCAAAGGTGTTGTTACGGATGAAGTTCATTATTTAACAGCTGAACAAGAAGAGCGCGAAGTGGTTGCCCAGGCCAATTCCAAGATGGACGAAAAGGGGCATTTAGATGGCCGCGTTACTGCTCGCAAACGTTTTGAAGCGGTTGAAGTCGATCCTAAAGAAGTAACTTATATGGACGTTTCGCCAAAGCAGTTGATTTCGGTTGCGACGGGCTTGATTCCTTTCTTAGAGCATGATGACGCGAGTCGTGCTTTGATGGGTTCCAACATGCAACGTCAAGGTGTTCCTTTGTTGAAGGCACAAGCGCCTTTAGTTGGAACGGGTTTAGAAGAGAAAGTTGCACGCGATTCGAGAACCATTTTAGTGTCGGAATCCGATGGTATTGTAGCTGCTGTTGATGGTAAGCATATTGTAGTTACTTCGGATGGTAAAATGCCGGCGGTTCGTGGCGATAAGGTGCTTAAGACGGATGCTAAAAAAGGTATTTATGTTTACCATTTGTATAAATTCGTTCGTTCGAATGCGACGACTTGTTTTAATCAGAAGCCTTTAGTAAAGTTAGGAGAATCGGTTAAAGCAGGACAAGTTTTGGCGGATGGTGCTGCAACGGAAAATGGCGAATTGGCTTTAGGAAGCAATGTTTTGGTTGCTTATATGCCTTGGAATGGTTACAATTTTGAGGACGCTATTATTCTGAGTGAGCGTGTGGTTACAGAAGACGTCTTTACCTCGATACATATTGAAGAGTATGAGGTTGTTGCTCGTGATACCAAGTTAGGTGCTGAAGAAATTACGCGCGATATTCCAAATGTGGGTGAAGAAGCTCTGAAGAACTTAGATCGTAACGGTATCGTTCGTGTCGGTTCGGAAGTGTATCCCGGTGATATTTTAGTTGGAAAAATTACCCCAAAAAGTGAGACGGAATTAGCTCCGGAAGAGAAGTTATTGCGTGCGATTTTTGGTGAAAAAGCTGCGGATATTAAAGATTCTTCGATGTTGGCGCCTCCAGGGTGTACGGGTATTGTTATGGATGTTCGTACTTCGACGCATGCCGATAAGGGCGAGAGTGAAGAGGCTTCTAGCTCAATAGATCGTCGCCGTCAGCTTAAGAAAATTACTGAAGAGCAACGTGCCGCCAAGGAAAGTTTGCGCGAAAGCTTAACGGAAGCCTTATCGAATGTGCTTTTGGGTGAGAAGATTCCGTTGGATATTACTAATAGTGAGACCGGCGAGATTCTTATTCCTGCGAATCGTAAGATTACGAAAACTTTATTGCGTAAGTTGGCTTCTGTTCCGGATCAATTAGAAGTGGAACAATCTCCGGTGCGTATTAAGATTTTCGAGATTATTGGTCAATTTAAGAAGCAATTTGAAGCTTTAGATCAAGATTACGAAGCAAAAATTCAACGTTTGGATGCAGAAGAAGAAAGCGCGGGTGTTATCAAGAGTGTTAAGGTTTTGATTGCCGTTAAGCGCAAGATCCAAGTGGGTGATAAGATGGCAGGACGTCACGGTAACAAAGGTGTTGTTTCGCGTGTAGTTCCCGTTCAAGATATGCCATTTTTGGCCGATGGAACGCCCGTTGACATTATTTTGAATCCGTTGGGTGTACCAAGTCGAATGAATATTGGTCAGGTTTTGGAAACGCACTTAGGATGGGCTTGTAAATTGCTTGGATTGAAGATTTCAACGCCGGTCTTTGATGGTGTTTCTGAGTTGACGATTCGTGAATTCTTACAAAAAGCAAACTTGCCTGAAAGTGGTAAAATTACTTTGTATGATGGTTGTACAGGTGATGCCTTTGCACAAAAAGTTGTGGTGGGTTGTACGTACATGATGAAGTTGAATCACTTGGTCGCAAACAAGATTCACGCACGTGCAGTTGGTCCTTATAGCTTGATTACGCAACAACCATTGGGTGGTAAAGCGCAATACGGTGGTCAGCGTTTCGGTGAAATGGAAGTTTGGGCTTTGGAAGCGTATGGTGCGGCTTATTCCTTGCAAGAATTGTTGACGGTTAAGTCGGACGATGTTCAAGGACGTACGCGTGTTTATGAAGCGATTGTCAAAGGTTATCATTCGTTACAAGCGGGAATTCCTCAATCTTTCAATGTTTTGGTAAAGGAAATGCAAGGTTTGTGTTTAGATGTAAAATTGGAATCTAAACAACAACAGTTCTTTGAAGATGTAAACCTCCAGGAATAATTATATGGCTAAAGAAGAAGTTCGAGAAGTATTAGGGTTCGAAGAGGAGCCAACATTTGATGCGGTAAGTATTGCGGTGGCTTCTCCAGATGCCATTCGTCAATGGTCAAAAGGTGAAGTTAAAAATCCGGAAACGATTAATTATCGTACCTACAAGCCAGAACCAGGCGGTTTATTTTGCCAAAAAATCTTTGGTCCTGTTCGCGATTACGAATGTGCTTGTGGTAAGTATAAGCGTATTAAGTACAAAGGTGTTGTTTGCGATCGTTGCGGTGTGGAAGTTACCTTGTCGCGTGTTCGTCGTGAATGGATGGGGCACATTGAATTGGCTGTTCCGGTTGCACACATCTGGTTTTTGAAGACCATGCCAAGTCGTTTTGGTCTGTTATTAGGTATGACCATGCGCGATTTGGAACGGGTTATTTATTACGAAAATTACATCGTTATTGATTCGGGTAGCACTTCGTTGGAAGAACGTCAATTGTTGACAGAACATGAGTATCAAGCCGCTCAAGAAGAGTTCGGTGAGGATGCTTTTGTGGCTAAAATGGGTGCAGAAGCTATTAAGGATTTGTTGCAAAAGCTTGATTTAGAGAGCGAAATTTCAGCAATTCAAATGGAAATTGCGAATACCAAGTCTAAGCAAGTTAAGAAAAAGTTAGCCAAGCGTTTAAAGATTGTTAATGGTTTTATTAATTCGGGTGCTTTGCCGGAATGGATGGTCTTGGATGTTATTCCTGTTATTCCACCGGATTTGCGTCCTTTAATTCCATTAGAAGGTGGCCGTTTTGCTACAAGTGACTTGAATGATTTATATCGTCGTGTTATTAATCGTAACAATCGTTTACGTAATTTGTTACAGTTGAAGACGCCTGATGTTATTATTCATAACGAAAAGCGCATGTTGCAGGAAGCTGTAGATGCTTTGTTTGACAATGGTCGTCATGGAACACGTCCGGTTACGGGTTCAGCAAATCGTCCTTTAAAGTCTCTGAGCGACATGTTGAAGGGAAAACAAGGTCGTTTTCGTCAAAATCTTTTAGGTAAACGTGTTGATTACAGTGGACGTTCGGTAATTGTTATTGGGCCAGATTTGAAGCTTCATCAGTGCGGTTTGCCAAAGAAAATGGCGCTTGTACTTTTTGAGCCCTTTATTATCTGTCGTTTGAAAGAGTTAGGGTTTGCGCATACGGTTCGTGCCGCTCGTAGAATGATTGAAAATCGTTCGCCAGAAGTTTGGGATATTTTGGCGGAAGTTGTTAAAGGTCATCCGGTTCTTTTGAATCGTGCGCCATCCTTGCACCGTCTTTCGATTCAAGCCTTTGAGCCTATTTTGATTGAAGGGGAAGCGATTCGTTTGCATCCGCTCGTTTGTTCTGCTTTTAACGCGGACTTTGATGGTGACCAAATGGCGGTACACGTTCCTTTATCGACAGAAGCTATTTTGGAAGCTCGTTTGTTGATGCTTTCAACGAATAACATGTTTGCGCCTTCGAGTGGAAAGCCAGTTTTAACTCCATCGCAAGATATTGTTTTGGGAATGTACTTTTTGACGGCAGAAACCAAGGCAAAACCTGCAAAATCTGAACGTGTAACGATCGTTGGAAGTGGACAAGAAGCCTTGCGTATTGAATCCGAAGGTGTTCTTTCCTTGCATGATTGGGTTGACATGCCAAATCCTGATTTTGGAAAGGAAACAAAGTTTGGTTTGGCGAAGGAAAAATACATTCGTACAACGATCGGTCGTGTTTTATTCAATACCATTTGGCCGGAAGGTATGGGTTTTGTTAACGATGCGGTTGATAATGGAAAGCTTTCGGAATTAATTGCTGCGACTTATAATTTGGCTGATCAAGCTAAGGCGGTTGAAGTATTGGATGATTTGAAGCAGTTAGGTTTTGCGATGGCTACAAAATTAGGAGCTTCTATTGGTATTGATGATATGTTGGTACCAGGCGAAAAAGCTGCTATTATTGAAAAGAGCCGCAAAAAGATTAAGGAAGTTGAAAATCAGTTTAAGCGTGGTATTATTACGGATGGTGAACGCTACAGTAAGGTTGTTGATGTTTGGTCAAGTGCAACCGATGAAATTGCTAAAATTGCGTTTAAAGGCCTAGAAGATGCCAATTCAAAAGAGTTGAATTCGGTTTATATGATGATGACTTCAGGGGCTCGTGGTAACAAGCAACAGGTTCGTCAGTTGTGTGGAGCTCGTGGTTTGATGGCCAAGCCGTCTGGAGAAATTATTGAACAGCCGATTTTATCTTCTTTCCGAGAAGGTTTGAATGTATTGGAATACTTTATTTCAACGCACGGAGCTCGTAAAGGTATGGCAGATACGGCTTTGAAGACAGCTGATGCGGGTTACTTGACACGTAAGTTGTGTGACGTTGCTATGGACTGTATTGTTGAAAAAGGCGATGATCGGCTAGATTTCAACAAGGGTGTTTGGAAGCAAGCGATCTACGAGGGTGACGAAGAAATTGTTAAGTTGTCTGAGCGTATTGTAGGTCGTTGTTCTTGCGACGATGTTATCAATCCAATCAATCCAGAAGAGGTTATTATTCGTCGCGGAGAAGTGATTTCGGAAGAACAAAGCAAGCGTGTAGATGCCTTAGGAATTGATCGTATTAAAGTTCTTTCGCCATTGACGCATATGCAGAAAAATACAATGCCTGCACGCGCTTATGGTTTGGATCCTTCAACGCACGAATTGGTAAAAGAAGGAACTTCGATTGGTATTATTGCTGCTCAATCCATTGGTGAGCCAGGTACTCAGTTGACCTTACGTACCTTCCACGTTGGAGGTGTTGCAAGTCAGGTGTTGAAGTCTCCTGAAATTCGTGTAAAACATTCGGGTCGTGTTAAGTATGATGGCTTGCGTATTGTAAAAACAGGCGATAATGCAACTATTGTTTTGAATAAAACAGGCGTTGTACGCATTGTTTCTGAGGATCACAGGGATTTGGAAGTGATTCATATTTATGCCGGTTCGCTTTTGACCGTTGAAGATGGTGGTTATATCGAGAAAGACAGTGTGCTTGCCATGTGGGATTTGCACAATATTCCGATTTTATCTGAAAAAGGTGGTTTGGTGCGCTTTAAGGATATGATGCCAGGGATTACGATGCGTCGGTCTATTGATAATTCAAGCGGTCAAGCTTTAGGGATTATTATTGAACACCAAGAAGACTTGAATCCATCGGTTGAGGTTATGGATCCAGAAGATTCGACGAAGGTGTTGGCAACGTATGCAATTCCAGTGGGTGCGCAGGTTATCGTTAATGAGGGGGATGAAATTTATCCAGGTGCCTTGTTAGCAAAAACGCCACGTTCTGCAGCTAAAACACAAGATATTACGGGTGGTTTGCCACGTGTTGCGGAATTGTTTGAAGCGCGTCGTCCAAAAGAGGTTGCAGAAATTGCACGTATGGATGGTGTGGTTTCTTTGTCAGGTATGTCTCGTGGTAAAAAGCGTATGATTATCACCAATACCGATACGGATGAAACCGAAGAACATTTGGTGCCTCATGGTAAACAAATGGTTGTTCAGCCAGGTGATTTTGTAAAGAAGGGACAACTCTTGACTGAAGGTGCTGCCGATCCGCATGAAATATTGGCGGTATTGGGTGTGCATGCTTTGCAAGAATATTTGCTTTCGGAAATTCAAAAAGTTTACCGTTTGCAGGGGGTAGTCATCAATGATAAGCACTTGGAAGTTATTATTGCGCGTATGTTGAGTAAAGTGCGTGTGGTAGATCCAGGTGACACGGAATATTTCTGGGGAGAACAAGTCGATCGTTTTGATTTCTTAGAGATGAACGAGAAGATTTTGGAGGCCGGAGGAAAACCAGCGGAAGGTGAGCCTGTCTTGTTGGGAATTACAAAAGCTTCGTTAGAGACTGATAGTTTCATTTCTGCTGCTTCTTTCCAAGAAACGACACGAGTTTTGACGGAAGCTGCAACATTGGGTAAGAAAGATGCCCTAACCGGATTTAAGGAGAATGTGATTATGGGTAACTTGATTCCTGCAGGAACAGGTATGCCGCAATACCGTCATATGCTCATTAAAACCTGTGAAGAAGCACAATCGGAACAACAAACATGTGAGGAGGTAGCTTCAGAAGCTTAACAAATGTGGGTGCAAGGTTGTTTTTTTGAAAAAAAATCTTGCATCCTGTTACAGTAACTTTAATTTTTTTGGTAATAGATATAAAATGCCTACAATTAATCAATTAATCGTAAAACCGAGGACGAAAGTTAGTTCGAAATCAAAAGCACCTGCTTTGGGTAAGAATCCTTTTAAGCGTGGTGTGTGTATTCAAGTAATGACACGTACGCCTAAGAAGCCTAATTCGGCTGTGCGTAAGGTAACAAAAGTACGTTTGACGAATGGTTCAGAAGTGATTGCTTATATCCCTGATGAGGGGCATAATTTGCAAGAGCACAGTGTTGTTCTTGTTCGTGGTGGACGTGTTCCGGATTTGCCCGGTGTTCGTTACCATGTTGTTCGTGGGGCATTGGATTCACAAGGTGTTGAAAAGAGACGTCGTAGTCGTTCGAAGTATGGCGTTCAACGTCCAAAGGATAGTAAGAAATAATAAGGTTGTTTTATGGCACGTCGTAGAAGAGCAGAACGTAGAGAAATAAAAGAAGATCCACGCTATAAAAGTGTTTTGGTGGAACAATTGACGAATCGTGTTATGCGTTGTGGAAAGAAATCCTTAGCGCGTCGTATTGTTTACGGAGCCATTGAGCGCGTAAGCGAAAACTTGGGAAAGGGAGATCCAATGGATTTCTTGTTGGCCGCTTTGGAAAACATTCGTCCAAAATTGGAGGTAAAGAGTCGTCGTGTCGGCGGTGCCACCTATCAAGTTCCAATGGAGGTTCCTTATCAACGTCAGGTTGGTTTGGCTTTTCGTTGGTTAGTTCAAGCCGCAAATAAGCGCAAAGGTGCTATGTTGGAAGGTCTTGCAAATGAAATTATAGATGCTTACAACAATACCGGTGAAGTCGTTAAAAAGAAGGATGAAGTACATCGTATGGCCCAAGCCAATCGTGCTTTTGCTCATTTGCGTTGGTCTTAATTGAGGGGTTGATTTATGAGTCAGGAACTTTCTTCAGCAAATTCGCCGCAGCGTAAAAATCCATTAGAATACTTAAGAAATATTGGAATTGCTGCGCATATTGATGCCGGAAAAACAACGACAACGGAGCGTATCTTGTTTTATACGGGTGTCGTTCATAAAATGGGGGAGGTCCATGAAGGGGCCGCTACGACCGACTGGATGGAGCAGGAACGTGAGCGTGGTATTACCATTACGTCTGCTGCTATTAGTTGCGATTGGACGAACAAGGCTGGTTTATTTCCCAATATCCATCATCGTATTAATATTATTGATACACCAGGGCACGTTGATTTTACGGCGGAAGTAGAACGTTCGTTGCGTGTTTTAGATGGTGCGGTAGCTGTATTTTGTGCCGTTGCCGGTGTTCAGCCACAATCTGAGACCGTTTGGCGTCAAATGGACAAGTATCGTGTACCACGTTTGGCTTACATTAACAAGATGGACCGTACGGGTGCAAACTTTTTGGGTGCTGTTAATGACATTCGTGAAAAGTTGGGCGGAAATGCTTATCCTTTGTTTTTAAATATTGGTGCCGAGGATCAATTTAAGGGGCTTATCGATCTTATTGAGGAGAGAGCTTATATTTATGACGAAACTGATCCAAAGGGAATGCGTTATGATGTGGTTGATATTCCTGCAGAATACAAGGATGATGCTAAGCATTGGCGCGAGTCTTTGATTGAAGGTTTGGCGGATTTGGATGATGACATTGCCACTAAATTCTTGGAAGGTGAAGCGATTTCGTCTGAAGATTTAAGAAAGGCTATTCGTAAAGCAACATTGGCCTTGAAGTTTATTGGTGTTATCCCAGGAAGTTCCTTTAAGAATAAGGGAATTCAGATGGTGCTTGATTCGGTTGTTGATTATTTGCCGAGCCCATTAGATTTGCCACCAATGACTGGTGAACGTGATGGTGAAAAGCTGGAAATCGAGTCCAATGATAACCATGCGCCTGTTGGTTTGGCTTTCAAATTGATGACGGATCCTTTCGTTGGAAAGTTAATTTTCTACCGTGTTTATGCGGGTGTTGTGCGCAAAGGTATGGTTTTGTATAATCCTCGTACGCGCAAACAAGAACGTGTTAGCCGTTTGGTTGTTATGAAGGCTAATGAACGTTTGGATGTGGAAGAAGCTTATTCGGGAGACATTTGTGCATTGATTGGTCCACGTGAAGTTGTAACGGGTGATACCTTGTGCGACAAAGAATTGAATGTATACTTGGAGCCACCAACATTCCCAGAACCGGTTATTAGTATGTCGATTGAGCCAAAAACAAAGTCAGACCAAGAAAAATTGTCGATTGGTTTGCAACGTTTGGCTGAAGAAGATCCGACTTTCCGCGTAAGTTCAAATCAGGAAACTGGACAAACCTTGATTTCTGGAATGGGTGAATTGCATTTGGATATTATTCGTGATCGCTTGTTCCGTGAATTTAAGGTAGAAGCGGATGCGGGTCGTCCTCAAATTGCTTATCGTGAAACCATTATGCAAGCCGCAGAAGGTGAAGGTAAGTTCATTCGTCAAACAGGTGGTCATGGACAGTACGGTCACGTTATCATCAAAATCGAGCCACTTGAAAAAGGTAAAGGCATCGAGGTTGTTAACGAGATTGTTGGAGGTGCTATTCCGAAAGAATTCATTAAGCCAACGCAAGAAGGTTTGATGGAAGGTGCTCAGAATGGTGTTGTTGCCGGGTATCCTGTGGTTGATTTTAGAATTCGTATTGTTGACGGAAGTTTCCACGAAGTTGACTCTTCTGAATTGGCCTTTAAGATGGCTGGAATTTTTGCCTTTAAAGATGCAATGAAAAAGGCAAGTCCTATCTTGTTAGAGCCCATCATGAAGGTTGAAGTTACGACTCCTGATGAGTATCAAGGTGATATTATGGGTGATATTAATCGTCGTAGAGGTCAAATTCAGGGAATGGAAAGCAAGGGAAATGCAACAATTGTGAGTGCTTTTGTACCATTAGAGATGATGTTTGGTTATGCAACCGATATTCGTTCTTTAACAAAAGGTCGTGCTTCTTATTCGATGGAGCCTTCACATTTTGAGCAAGTACCTTCGAGTTTGTTGAGTAAAATAGTTGAGACGGTGTCGCGTGCGCCTGCTCGTTCTTAATCCTTAATATTTAAAAAAATGACGGGACAAAAAATTAGAATAAAATTAAGAGGGTTCGATTATCGTACGGTTGATCAGTCTACGTTTGATATTGTCGATACGGCAAAACGTTCGGGTTCGCGTGTCTGCGGCCCTATCCCTTTGCCGACAAAAATTGAGCGTTTTTCTGTTAATCGTTCGCCTCACGTAAACAAAAAGTCAATGGATCAGTTTGAGTTGCGTACGCATTGCCGATTGATCGTAATTGAGGATCCAACACCACAGACAGTTGACGACTTGAAAAAGTTGAATTTGCCTGCAGGTATTGAAATTTCGATACATCTTTAATTTTTTAATTGACAGAAAAAAAATAAACAGATTGAGTCTAATGCAGGTTATATAGAAAGTGTGGAGATTACCTGCCGCTTAGTGTTATGCAAGATAGATTATTAATAGTTGGAAAGAAGATTGGCATGACGCAATTATTCGATGCGAATAATTGTTTGCAGCCAGTCACAGTTATTGAAGCGGAGCCTTGTTGTGTAAGCCAAATTAAAACCGAAGAAAAAGATGGTTACAAGGCTGTTCAAATCGCTTATCAAGAGAAAAATCATATTAACAAGCCGACGAGCGGACGTTTAGAGAAAGCAAATATTTCTGAAAAATTGAGCCGTTTTAAGGAGTTTACGACAGATGATTTGCAAGATTTTTCCTTGGGCCAGAGCTTAAATGTAGATCTTTTTGCCGAAGGGCAGTTGGTGGATGTTGTTGCTACCAGCAAAGGAAAAGGTTTTCAAGGTGTTGTTAAACGCTATAATTTTAGAGGTGGTCGTGCAACCCACGGTTCGATGACTCACCGTCGTGGAGGTGGTTATGGTCACTTTCGTCGTATGGGACATATTATTAAGAACCAAAAAATGCCTGGACACATGGGGGCTGTTCGCGTAACCGTTCAAAATTTGTTGGTTGTTAAAACGATTCCCGAAAAACGTTTAATTTTGTTAAAAGGAAGCGTGCCTGGAACAAAGGGTGGCTTTATAATGATTCGCAAATCAAAGAGTGCGTAAAAGAGGTGAGATATGAAGATTAAATTTTACGGTATCGATGGTGTTTGCAGCGGGGAGCGTGATTACGATATTCCAACGTTTGAAGGAGATCGTGGGCTTCAGGTTTTAAAGGAAGTGGTTCTTGCTTATCAAGCTAATTTGCGCCAAGGAAATGCTTGTACAAAAACACGTGGCGAGGTTCATGGTTCCGGTAAAAAACCGTTCAGGCAAAAAGGAACGGGTATGGCTCGTCAAGGTGAAAAACGCAGTCCATTAGCACGTGGAGGAGGTGTTGTATTTGGTCCAAAGCCAAGAGATTTTTCGGTTCAATTGAATCGCAAAGAAAAACGTTTGGCATTGCAACGTGCGTTGTTTGATGCGGTTGTTGAAGGCAAATTGTTAGTTTTGGAAGCTTTAAAAGACATGGAAGCACCTAAAACGGCAGTTATGGCTGAAGTTTTAAATAAGGTTGTTGAAAATCATAAAAGCTTAGTGATTGATAGTGAATTTTCTCAAAATCAATTGCTTTCCTTGCGTAATTTGAATCGAATCTTTTCAGTGGATGCCCATTCGGTAAATGCTTTTGATTTGGTACGTTTTCAAAAAGTTGTTATGACGGATCGCGCTTTGGCATCCATTTTGCAACGTATTCAAGCCTAAACGAGGATAGAAAATGATAGAAGCTTGGAAAATTTTAAGAGAGTATCGTGTGACAGAAAAAGCGAGTAATTTAATTGCGCGTGAAAATTGTTATACGTTTGAGGTGGTTGCCGATGCCAATCGTACTGAAGTTGCTGAAGCCGTAGAAAATGCGTTCAAGGTTAAAGTCAGCAAAGTTCGTATTTTGAATCGTAAACCTAAAGTAAAGCGCAGCCGTCTTCGTAAGACTTTGCCTGGAAAAGTTGGTGGTATGAAGAAGGCTATGGTTGTGTTGAAAAAAGGTTATAAAATAGATATTATTTAAGGGTGGGATTATGGTATTAGTAAAAACAGTTCCTACAACTCCAGGTCAGCGGTTCTTGATCAAAAATAAGACGGAGATTACAAAGAAGTCTTCAGAACGCCGCTTAACAATGGGTGTTCATAGAAAAAAGGGTCGCAATAACGGAGGTCGTGTTACATCGCGTCATCGTGGAGGTGGCCATAAGCGTTTGTATCGTATTATCGATTTTAAGCGCAATAAGTTGAGCGTTCCTGCGGTTGTTGAGGCGATTGAGTATGATCCAAATCGTTCGGCCAATTTGGCTTTGCTTAAGTATGCAGATGGTGAAAAAACTTACATTCTTGCCCCAGAAGGCTTGAATATAGGTGATTCCGTTGTAAGCTTGGACAAGCCGGTTTCTAATTACAAAGTTGGTATGAGTTTTCCGCTTTCTTGCATTCCTACAGCGGTTAAAATTCACTCTGTTGAGATGACGCCAGGGAATGGTGCTCAGTTAGCTCGTAGCGCAGGTTCGGCCTTGGAGATCGTTGGTTTTGATAAAGGATATGCTTCCTTGAAGATGCCAAGCGGAGAAATTCGTTTGATTGACGCACGTTGTCGTGCAACGATTGGTCGTGTTGGCAATGTAGAACATCAAAATGTTGTTCTCGGTAAGGCAGGTCGTGCTCGCTGGAAAGGTCGTCGTCCATCGGTTCGTGGTTGTGCAATGAATCCGATTGATCACCCAATGGGTGGAGGTCAAACTGGAGGTGGTAATCATCCTGTTTCTCCTTGGGGTCAGCTTGCAAAGGGTTATGTTACCCGCAAACGCAGAAATAAGACAGATCGTTTTATTTTGGTTCGTCGTAATGGTAAAAAGGTTAAGAAGGGATAAAATATGTCGCGTTCTTTAAAGAAAGGTTTTTTTGTTGATCCCAAATTAATGGATAAGGTAGATGCTTGTCAGAAATCTGGGAATAAAAAACCAATACAAACATGGTCGCGTCGTTCTACAATAACGCCGGAATTTGTTGGTTTGAATTTTAACGTACATAATGGAAAAAGCTTTTTTCCTGTGTATGTTACAGAAAACATGGTAGGTCATAAGTTGGGTGAATTTGCTCCAACACGTACCTTTAAAACACATAATCCTCATACGCAGAAAGCCTAATGAAAGTACAAGCATTAACTAAAAATATTCGTATTTCTCCGCTAAAATTGAGAGCGGTTGCGAAAGGGTTGGTTGGAATGGCAGCGCAAGATGCATTACAAACTTTGAAATGGATTCCTCGGAAGTCTGCTCGTTTGGCTGCAAAAACCTTAAAAAGCGCTATTGCGAATGCGGAAAATAATTTCAATTTGCCGGTTGAGCAATTGTTGGTATGTGAAGCAACTGTGGATGAAGGGCCTGCGTTTAAACGTTTTCAGCCTGTTTCGAGAGGTTCGGCGCATCCTATTCGCAAAAGAACAAGTCGTATTAAAATAGTATTGACCTCTGATGGGCAAATAGCTCAAGATCATAAGGAATAAGAAATATGGGACAAAAGATAAATCCAATAGGTTTCCGTTTGCCGATTCGTCGCGACTGGCGTTCTCGTTGGTTTGCTGCAGGCAAAAATTATATGTCGTGGGTTGCCGAAGATTTTAAAATTCGCGAGTTTTTGCAAAAGAAATTTAAATACGCTTCCGTTCAAGATATTTTGTTAGAACGTGCCGGCAATCGCATTCGTATTACTATTTTGACAGGACGTCCAGGTGTTATTATTGGACGTAAAGGTCAAGAGTTGGATAAGGTAAAAGAACAACTACAAAAATTGGTGAAAAAGGCCGTTTTGTTGGATGTTCAAGAATTGAAAAAGCCAGATTTAGTTGCGCAATTGATTGCAGAAGGTGTTGCTTTGCAGTTAGAAAAGCGTGTTTCGTTTCGTCGTGCCATGAAAAAGGCCGTTCAATTGGCGATGAGCACAGGAGCAAAAGGAATTCGTTTACAATGTGCAGGTCGTTTGGGTGGTGCTGAAATTGCAAGAACGGAATCGCAACGTGCAGGGTGTGTACCTTTGCATACCTTACGCGCAAATGTAGATTATGGGTTTAATGAGGCGCATACAGTTTACGGGATTATTGGCGTAAAGTGTTGGGTTTGTCGCGCTGATTAAGAAGTGAGGAAATAATATGGCAATTTTACTTCCAGCAAGAACAAAATATCGTAAAGTTCAAAAAGGTCGTATTTACGGAAACGCAAAAGGCGGTGCTGAATTGGCTTTTGGTGACTTTGGAATTCAAGTTTTAGAGCGTGGACGCATTACAGCTGCTCAATTGGAAGCGGCTCGTGTGGCTATCAATCGACACTTAAAAAGAAAAGGTAAGTTGTGGATGCGCGTTTTCCCTCATAAGCCGATCACGAAAAAACCAGCTGAAACTCGTATGGGTAAGGGAAAAGGTAGCGTTGAATATTGGGTAGCAGTTGTAAAACCCGGTGTAATTTTATTCGAAGTTGCGGGTGTTTCATTGGCTGTTGCACGTGAAGCTATGGGCTTAGCGGACCGAAAATTGAGTTTAAAGTGTCGTTTTTTGAGTCGTGAATCTTTAAGTCAGCGTTTCTAAGGAGGATAACTATGGAAATGAAAGAAATTTTAAAGTTGACACAAGATGAGTTGCGCGCGAAATTAGTTTCAACATCGCAGCAATATTTGGAATTGCGCATGAAGAAGCAGTTGGGGCAATTGAAGAGTCCAGCAGAAATTCGTGAGTTGCATAAGGATATTGCAAGAATTAATTTAGCTTTGACGCAAAAAGCTGCGCAAGCTTAAACAAGGTTTGATATATGGAAACAGTAGAACAGAGAACGCAACGAAAGACATTGGTAGGGGTTGTTAATAATCGTTCCGGTGATAAATCTATTAAGGTTATTTTCTTTTATAAAAAACCACATCCTTTATTTCGTAAAGAAATTAAACGTAAGACCGTGTTACACGTTCATGATGCTGAAAACGCTTGTAATGTTGGTGATAAGGTGGAAATTATGGCTACGCGTCCATTAAGTCGTTTGAAACGTTGGCGTGTAGTGCGTATATTAGAAAAAGCGCAAGCGTAATTGTTGAGGAGGTTGTAGCATATGTTGCAAATGAATAGTGTGATGGAGGTGGCTGATAACACGGGTGCAAAAAGTGTTGCCATGATCCGTCGCTTAGGTCAATTGAGTCGGACGGCTCAGGTAGGCGATATTTTTATCGGTTCCGTTAAAGAAAGTTCTCCTGAAGCCACAGTTAAAAAGGGTAGTGTTGTTTGTGCAGTCATTGTACGCACTAAATACGCAATACCAAGAGAAGATGGTTCTTATTTGCGTTTTGATACCAATGCTTGTGTCATTATTGACGCCAATAACAATCCTAAGGGTACGCGTGTTTTTGGCCCTGTAGCTCGTGAGTTACGTCAAAAGAATTTTATGAAAATCATTTCTTTGGCACCGGAGGTTATATAATGAAATACAAGGTCAAAAAAGGAACAGAAGTTGTTGTTATTACCGGTGAACACAAGGGGAAAAAAGGTAAGGTTTTGGAAGTACTTCGTGATTCTCAACGTGTTGTTATTGAGGGAATTAATTTGCGTAAGAAGTTCTTGAAAAAATCTCAAGAGAATCCTAATGGCGGTATTATTGAAAAGGAAATGCCTATTCATTATTCGAATATAAAGGTGATTGTCGATAAACCTGAAGAGAAGCAGGAGGAAGTCAAATGAAACAAGTACCTGTTTTAAAGGAGCTTTATTTAAAGCAAGTTGTACCTTCTTTAATGAAGGAGCATGGTTTCGAGAATATTCATGATGTTCCCAAAGTTGAGAAGGTTGTTTTAAATTCTCGTATTGATTCTGGTTTGGACAAAGCTCACATTGAACAACTCGTTAAGGAAATGGGCTTGATTGCTGGACAAAAACCTTTGATTACAAAAGCTAAGAAAAGCATATCCAATTTTAAATTGCGTGAAGGTATGTCGGCTGGTGTAAAGGTAACCTTGCGTGGTGATCGCATGTATGACTTTTTATACCGTTTAATCAATGTTGCTTTGCCTGTTATTCGAGATTTTCGTGGTGTTGCTAAGAAAATGGACAAACAAGGAAATTTGAATATTGGTATTGCAGATCATACGATTTTCCCTGAAATTAAAATTGAAACAAGCAACCGCCAGAATGTTGGTTTGGATATTGCGATTGTTACCAATGTATCTAAGGACAGTGATGCATTGTTGTTGCTTGAAAAATTAGGAATGGCATTTAGAAAGTAAGTATATGGCAAAAAAGTCTTCAATTGCGCGTAATGCACATCGGGCTAAATTAATTGAGAAATACGCTGAAAAACGTAGAGAGCTCAAAGCAAAAATTTTAGATCCAAAAACTTCAGATGAAGAATTTTTCAAGGCTCAAAGAGAATTGGCTTTGTTGCCACGAAATTCTTCTCGGATTCGTTATCGGAATCGTTGTTCGATTACAGGACGTCCGCGAGGATATTTTGGACGATTTGGTGTTTCGCGACTTACATTGCGTGAGTTTGCATTAAAAGGTTTATTGCCGGGTGTAACAAAGGCTTCTTGGTAAAATTATGGATACGATAGGTGATTTTTTGACAATTATTAGGAATGCGAGCCGTGCAAATAAGCCTACTTGTTGTGCTCAATTTTCTAACATTCGCAAAGGTATTGCTCTTTTGTTGAAAAAAGAGGGATATATTGCTGATGTAAAGGAAGGTACAGATGCTCGTGGTTTTAAGAATTTGGTAATTCGTTTAAAATATGTTAAAGGTGTGCCAGTTCTTAATGTTTTAAAGCGTTGCAGCACGCCAGGTGCACGTTGGTATGTTGATTGTGAACACATTCCAAGTGTTTTGAGCGGTTTAGGTATTTGTGTTCTTTCAACTTCTAAAGGTATTTTGTCGGGTAAAGAGGCAAAAGAAATGAGAGTTGGAGGCGAATTAATTTGTAAGGTTTGGTAAGGCGATGAGTAGAATTGGAAAGCTTCCTATTAATTTAGGTGATAAGGTTTCTGTTACAGTTAATGGGGATACCGTAGTTGTAAAAGGACCTAAAGGAGAATTAAGTAAGACGTTTGCCTCTTGCGTTACCATAAAGGTAGAAAACAATCAGGTTTTGGTAAGTCCTAAAAATGATGAACGTTTTTCTTTGGCTATGCATGGTACTGTTCGTGCGATTATTGCCAACATGGTAAAGGGTGTTCAGGAGCCATTTTTTAAGGATTTGGAGATTCAAGGTGTTGGTTTTAAGGCAGCTGTTTCTGGCAATGTTTTAGATTTGGCCTTGGGATATTCACATCCAATAAAGTATTCCATTCCTGAGGGTGTTTCTATTCAGGTTAAGGAAGGTACGAAGTTGCACGTAGAAGGTGCGGATTGCTGTGTTGTTGGACAAGTAGCTGCAGATATAAAGCGTTATTATCCTGTAGAACCTTACAAAGGCAAAGGTGTACGTATTTTAGGTGAATTTGTTCGCCGCAAGGAAGGTAAGAAGAAGGCTTAATGTTATGAAATTGTTTGAAAAGCAGAGATTGGAACAAAATCGTCGTTTTCGCATTCGTTCTAAGGTTAAGGGAACGGCTGAACGTCCACGTTTGACTTTGTGTTTGTCGAATAAACATGCTTATGCACAATGTATCGACGATGATGCAGGTAGAACATTGGGAGCGCTTTCTTCGTTGTCTAAAGATTTGAAGGCCCTTCATTTGAAGCCGAATGTTGCAGGTTTACAAGAATTAGGTAAATTGTTCGGTAATTATTTGAAGGAAAAGGGCATTACGCAGGTTGTTTTTGATCGTGCGGGACGTTCTTATTTGGGGGGTGTTCGTGTTTTTGCGGATGCAGTTCGTGAAGCAGGTATTAATTTTTAACGTTTAATTTTATGGAAGTAAAAGAAATCGAGGCTAACAATCAGGATTTAGGTTTCTTGGCAGAAAAACAGGAAATGCTTCTTTCTGAACCTTTAGAAGGTTGGGTTGAAAAGGTCGTTCACATTAATCGTTGCGCTAAAGTCGTAAAAGGTGGACGCCGTTTTAGCTTTTCGGTACTTATTGTTGCTGGTAATAAGGCAGGTCTTATTGGTGTTGGTTTAGGAAAAGCGAAAGAAGTTTCGGATGCTATTCGTAAGGCAAGTGAGGCTGCTAAGAAGCGTGTTTATAGAGTTTCATTGTTGAACAGTACTATTCCGCATGAAGTTGTTGGAGAAGCAGGAGGTGGACGTGTTGTTTTGAAGCCTGCTTGTTCGGGTACAGGTGTTATTGCAGGTGGCGGTATTCGTGCCGTTTTAGAAATGGCGGGCGTAAAAGATGTTTTGTCTAAGTCTTTAGGGGCTAACAATCATCTTTCTATGGTACGTTCTACAATTAATGCACTTTTGCAGTTGCGTACAAAGCGTCAAATTTGTGCGATGCGTGCAGCTGAGGGAGATGTTTTAGCATAAGGTTCGTTTATGAAATTAGATAATTTACCTTTTACAGAGAATCGTTTGCATAAAAGTAAGCGTTTAGGTTGCGGTAAGGGAAGTGGTCATGGAAAAACCTGTTCCCGCGGAAATAAGGGAGGGAATGCTCGTTCAGGTTATTCTACACCTAAAAACTTTTCAGGTATTCCGTGGTATCGCAAATTACCAAAACGCGGCTTTAACAATGTTAACTTTAAATTGTTTTATAACACAATTAATTTAGGCCGTTTGGACGTTGTTTTACCTGAAGATTTTTCTGAAGTTATCGATAAAGACGTTTTAAAGCGTTTTGGACTTTTAAAGGATGAAAATAAGCCGGTAAAGTTATTAGGTGAAGGCGAATGGAAGCGTCCTTTATCGTTCAATGTCGATAAAATTACTTCGGGTGCTAAAGAAAAAATTGAAGCCGTTGGTGGAAAAATAATCGAAAAATAATATATTATGTTGGCTGCTTTCGTAAATTGTTTTCGTGTGCCAGAATTAAAGCAAAAGTTGTTGTTTACTTTGTCGCTTTTGTTTGTTGCGCGAATTGGTTGTAATATTCCTTTGCCAGGGATTGATCCCTTGCCTTTGAAAAACTTTTTTGAATCACAAAAGATGTTGGGCGGTGGACAATTGGTTGGTTTATACAATTTGTTTACGGGAGGAGCCTTCTTAAAAGGAGCTATTTTTGGATTGGGTGTAATGCCCTACATTAGTGCTTCTATTATTTTTCAATTATTGGGCGCCATGTTACCTTCGTTAGCTAAATTGCAACAAGAAGGTGAGTTTGGTCATCAGCGTTTGATGCAATATACACGTTATTTAACCCTTTTGATTTGTTTTATTCAAGGTTGGTTATTAATAATGGCTTTGACGAATTATCCCGATAAGCTTTTCCCTGGGTTTGATGTTGCTACCTATGGTTCGATTGCATTACATCAAGGATTTTGGTTTTTGTTGATATCTACTCTTTTACTATCGACGGGTACTTTGATTTTGACTTGGTTGGGTGAACAAATTACGCAGCGCGGCGTTGGAAATGGTGTTTCGCTTTTAATTACCGTAGGTATTTTGTCCGGCTTGCCTCAAAGTATTTATTTGTTTGTGAAAATGTTTGCTGCACCGATAGGTGTGGATGAAAGCATGCGTTTTGGCGGCTTGCAATGTATTTTGATGCTTGTTTTGTTGTTCGTCGTTGTTGCAGCAATGGTTGCTGTTACGCAGGCACAACGTAAGATTGTGGTTCAATATGCCAAGCGTTTAGTGGGAAGAAAAATGTATGGTGGCCAAAGTTCATTTTTGCCCTTAAAAGTGAATTATGCAGGTGTTATGCCAGTTATTTTTGCCAGTGCTTTGCTCATGTTCCCACAACAATTGCTTGCCTATTTAGGAGCTGCTTTTGGAATTACGGCATTTCAACAATGGTCGATGGTATTTTCGCAAGGATCGGGCTTGTATTATACGGCTTATGGAATTTTAATCTTAGGTTTTAGCTATTTTTGGGTTTCTATTATGTTTAAACCTTTGCAAATAGCAGATGAACTTAAAAAGAATGGTGGTTATATTCCAGGGGTGCGTCCTGGAAATTCGACAGCTCAGTTTTTAGATTTTGTAATGACGCGTTTAACGCTTGCTGGAGCTTTATTTTTAACAGCCATTGCTTTGTTCCCGGATCTTTTGTATTTCTTGTATAAAGTACCTTATCGTGTTGCTCTGTTTTTTGGAGGAACAGGAACGCTCATTACGGTAGGTGTTTTGTTAGATACAATGAAGCAATTGGAAACCTATCTTTTGCAGCGCAATTATGAAGGATTTTTATCCAAGGGTGTTTTGCGTGGGCGGAGTGCTTTTACTTCACAATTCCAGAAGTTAATTGAGACAGATGACAAAGGTTTTAGGGTTTTGTGGAAGACGGTTGTTACTTTGTTTGTGTTGGGCTTAGTTGCTTGGGGTGCACGTTCGTTCTTTTTTTAAAGGATTGTTGTGAGTGCTATTATTATAAAAACAGGGGATGAAATTGAGCGGATGCGCGACGCAGGTCGTTGTGCCGCTGAAGTTTTGGACCTTGTAAAAACTCATGTTGCACCTGGGATTAGCACTTGGGATTTAGATCAATTGGCTAAGCAAACAATGGATAAATTGGGTGCAAAAAGTGCTGCGTTTGGTTATGGAGGTCCCAAAAATCCCTTTCCAAGCTATATTTGTATTTCCATTAATGAGCAGGTGGTTCATGGTATTGGAAGAAAAGACGTCGTTTTAAAAGAGGGCGATGTTGTAAGTTTGGATGTTGCTGTAAGTTATAAAGGTTTTGTTGGCGATAATACAGCAACGGTTGGTGTTGGTCCTTTAGAAAAGCCAGTGGAGAATTTGTTAAAAGTTACAGAAGAAGCTTTATATAAGGGAATTGAACAGGCGGTTGAAGGGAATCGCGTAGGGGATATTTCTTGGGCGATTCAGTCGCACGGTGAAAAACATCGTTTGGGGGTTGTGCGTGAATTGGTGGGTCATGGTGTGGGTCGTTCTATGCATGAAGAACCGCAAGTTCCAAATGTCGGTTGTGCCCATAAGGGGCCTGTTTTGAAGGCTGGAATGACGATTGCCATTGAACCTATGTTTACCTTGGGTTTGCCTGTTTTACGCACCTTGGATGACGGTTGGACGGTTGTTACGCGTGATGGACGTTGCAGTGCTCACTTCGAACACACCATTTTAATTACAAAAGATTTACCAGAAATATTGACAATTGTAAAAAAATAACTCAATTTGATTAATCATAAGTAGAAAAAGAAGAAAAAATTATGCCACGTTTACTTGGAGTTGAAATACCTGGAAATAAAAAATTGGCTTATTCATTGCGGTATATTTACGGCATTGGTTTAACGCGTGCGATGGAAATTGTTCAAACGACAGGTTTGGATCCCGATAAGCGTGCGCGTGACTTGAATGAGGAAGAGCTGAGTAAGATTACGGAAGCGATTACGCGCGCAGGTTACAAAATTGAAGGTGATTTGCGCCGTGAGATTATTAGTAATATCAAACGTTTGCAAGCGATTCGTTGTTATCGCGGTTTGCGTCATTTGAGAGGTTTGCCGGTTCGTGGGCAGCGTACCAGCACAAATGCACGTACACGTAAAGGTGCTCGAAAGACCGTAGGTGTTGTAAGCAATAAAAAGTAATAAGTGATTGTTATGGTTGAAGATTTGAAAAAAGAAGAATTGAATGCGGCCGAAGGTGCTATAGAGCAGGTTGCTGAAAAAGCAAATGTTGCGGTTGAGAAAGAGACTGCGGAATCTTTGTTGGCACAAGAAGGTCTAGAAGGTGGTTTGAAGATCAAGCGTGCCAAAGGAAGTAAGAATGTTACAGTGGGCGTTTGTCATATTTTAGCTACGTTTAATAATACGAAGGTTGTGTTTTCGGATCCTAAAGGAAATGTGCTTTCATGGTCAAGTTCGGGACGTTGTAATTTTAAAGGTTCCCGTAAATCGACAGCTTATGCGGCTCAAGTTGTAACAACGGAAGCTGCTAAGGTTGCTATGGGACATGGTTTGCGCGAAGTTGCAGTTGAAGTTAAAGGACCAGGAATGGGACGCGATGCGGCTATTCGTACCTTGCAAACTTTAGGTTTGTCTGTTTCGGTTATTAAAGATGTGACTCCGGTGCCACACAATGGTTGTCGTCCACCGAAGCGTAGAAGAGTTTAATTAGTAAAGTTTGGAGTTTTAGTATGCGTTATACAGGACCAACAACACGAATTAATCGTCGCTTTAAGATGGAAATTTTTCCCATCAATAAAGCTTATGAGAGAAAACCTTATTTGCCAGGTATTCATGGAGCTCATTTGAAACGACGTGTTAGTGATTATTCGTTAGGGTTAAATGAGAAGCAGAAGTTGCGTTTTATGTTTGGCTTGTCTGAGGCACAATTTCGCTTGACCTTTGAAAAGGCTAAGAAGATGAAGGGCGTTACAGGTGAAGTCTTTTTGCGTCTTTTAGAATGCCGTTTAGATAATATTGTTTATTTATTAGGTTTTGGAAAAACACGTCGGGCTGCTCGTCAATTAATTAATCACGGACATGCTTACGTTAATGGTCATCGCGTAAATATCCCCAGTTATTCCTGTCAGGCAGGTGATGTTATTACGATTGGTGAAAAAACGTCTTCGCGTCAGATTGCTCTTCGTAGCTTGCATGCAAGTCAGGGACGTAATTGTCCATCTTGGTTGAGCTTGGATGAAGACAATTTGAAGGGAATGGTGGATCGGTTGCCTATTCGCGAAGAAATGGTTACAGGCATCGATGAACAGTTGATTGTTGAATATTATAGTCGTTAATTTTTGGATTTTTCATGGCTAAGCGATTAGGAAAGTTTGAATTACCCAATAGGTTGGTGCGTGTCGAGGAAACCGCAACGCCTACGTTTGCATGTTTCGTTGCAGATCCTTTTGAAAAGGGTTTTGGGCATACAATTGGAAATGCTTTGCGTCGAGTTTTATTGAGTTCAATAGAAGGTGCTGCAATAGCTTCTGTTAAAATAGAGGGGGTCAGTCACGAATTTCAAAGCTGTGATGGCATTTTGGAAGATGTAACGGAGATCGTCTTGAATTTAAAGAAGGTTCTTTTAAAAACTTCGAGTCGCGAGCCCGTTACTTTGCGTATCGATGTTACCAAGTTGGGGCAAGTCGTTGCTGGTGATATTGAGCCCAATGCAGATGTAACGATTGTTAACCCTAATCAAGTGATTTGTACTTTAACCCGTGAGCAACGCTTCCAAGCAGAATTGAAGGTCGTTGTTGGGCGTGGTTATCGTTTGGCAGAAGATAATAAAACTGAAAATCAAGTTTTGGGCGTTATTCCGATCGATAGTTTGTTTAGTCCTGTTGTTGCCGTAAAATACGCAGTTGAAAGTACGCGTGTTGGTAAAATGACCGATTTTGACAAGTTGTTTTTGGAGGTTACAACCGATGGAAGAATTACCCCAGAAGATGCTTTGAAGGAAGCAACCGTAATTTTAATGCATCATTTAGAGTTGTTTGATCGGTTTACTTCTGAAGCTATCGAATTTGAGGATAAGAAGCGTGAAGCGGGTGAAGAACAAAATCGTTTGCGCAAGTTGTTGAACATGAGCGTTAATGAAATTGAGCTTTCGGTACGTGCAGCAAATTGTTTAAATAATGCAAATATTTTAACAGTTGGTGAACTTGCGCGTAAGACAGAGGCTGAAATGTTGAAATACCGCAATTTTGGTAAAAAGTCATTGAATGAAATTAAGGCGAAGTTGGAACAATTAGGTTTGTCTTTGGGAATGAAAATCGACGAGCGTTTATTGGATACAACTTCAACGATTCTTTAAGAGGTAAATAATTATGCGTCACGGAAAACATCACTTTCAATTAGGAGTTAAGCAAGCACATCGTCGTTCTTTGGTGGCTAATTTGGCTTCGCAATTGTTTTTGCATGGAAAAATTAAAACTACAGTAGCTAAAGCTAAGGCTTTGAGACCTTTTGCTGAGAAAATCATAACCTTGGCAAAAAGTGCAGCTTTAGCTGAAAAACCAGAGCTTAAATTGCATTTTCGTCGTTTAGCGATTGCTCGTATTCGTAATGAAGCTGCTGTTAAAAAATTGTTTGATGAAACAGTACAACAATTTTTAAATCGTAATGGTGGGTATACTCGCATTTATAAGTTGTTATCTCGTGTGGGCGATGCTGCACCTATGGCTTTGATTGAGTTTGTAGAAGCACCTGCTGAAAAGCGTCGTTCTTCTAAGAAAACATCTAAAAAAGCTAAGACTGAAACCGCAAAGAAGGTTGAAGAAGCTCCAGTAGAAGTAGCTGCTCAAGAAGAAGCGGTAGAAGTTTCGGCTGAGAAAACAGAAAAAACAGACGATAAATAAAATTTTTGAATAAAGGTTATACGATGCATTATGCGGATGTTTTAACTTTTATTCAGGAACAATGGGGGTGTCATGATCTTTATTGTTCAGTAGATTTTTCGTTAAAAGCATGGAATGAGGTAGCGGATCAAGCTCTTCAAGATAAACTTGAAGGCAAAAAAGGTTCGCTACCTTTTTGTGTACGCTTGGTAGGGCAATCAGGTTCGGGTAAAACTTCACAATTATTACCTGCGGTATGTGGCGCTTTAGATGCTTGTGGAGTGCCTTATATTCGATTAGCTGTCCGAGATTTTGTGAAATATCATCCTAATTTGGAAAACATTCGAAAAACGTACGGCGAGGCTTTATTACGCGAAAAGACGAATGCATTTGCCTTAATGCTTTTGACGCTTGTTTTTGAAAAATTGGTGCAATTGCGTTTGCCTATTTTGTTTGAAGTTACCTTGCTTTCGCCTACTTATGAAGCCTTTATTCATCAGTGTTTGTGGCGTTACAACTATTTGTGTGATTATCAATGTTTGGCTGTTTCAAAAACACTTTCAGATCGGTGGATTTCGGAGCGCTGTGAATCGACTGGTCGGGTGGTTTTAGAAAAATCATCGCAGTTCTTTTTTGAAACCTTAAAGCCGGCTTTGGAAAGTTTGCGATCGTTTCAATTGCATAATCGAGTTTTGCTTTGGGATTGTCAAAATACGGTACCGCTAGAGACGTCATTGGAGGCGGAATCCTTATGGCAGGACTGGGAAAGCTGTTTTGAATTATCTGCATCTTTGCCTCCAGAAGTTTTATTGAAGCACAAAATGGCGTTTTTGTTAGATTTTTATAAAAAGACAGATTTTGAAAAATTGAAAATTTAGAATTGACAAAGAGAGTTGAAGTTTTGATTATTTAATTAGAGTTGCTCAGTAGCTCAGCGGTAGAGCAGGTGACTGTTAATCACTTGGTCGTAGGTTCGATCCCTACCTGAGCAGCCATTTTGCTTATGAGGAAATTGTCGGATCGTTTTTTGAAAATCGTAAGCGAATTAAAACGTCAGCATCCGGAATATTTACCTAGTGTATATGGTTTTGTGTATTTAGCGCTCGATGCGGCTTGTCAAGGTTTGGGGTTAGAAGCCGGTCAGCACGTGACGGGTGAGCAATTGCTAAAAGAGGGTGTTGTTAAATTAGCGCGTCAGCAATGGGGGGATCTGGCGGTTGAAGTTTTGAAGTATTGGGGGGTTCATTCCTGTCAGGATTTAGCGATTATTGTGGAGCGCCTGGTTGCTTTTAATGTGTTTAAAAAGAATGGTTCTGAGTCCTTTAGAGGCTTTGATCAGGTGTCGATTGAAGAGCTTTTTGTTTAATATATTTCTCGGTTTTATTAATTTTACAAGGATTGCGCTTGACTTTTTTGCGCCGAGTTTTGCATAATAAGTTTGTTATTTTAGCCAGGGTAGCTCAGTGGTAGAGCAGAGGACTCATAAGCCTTTGGTCGGTGGTTCAAATCCACTCTCTGGCACCAATTATTTGGGGAAGTAGCTCAGTGGATAGAGCAGCGGTCTTCTAAACCGAAGGTCATGGGTTCGACTCCCGTTTTCCCCGCCATTTTGTTTTAGCCTGTTTTTATATTGATTTTAGTAAATAGCTTGCAATTTGTTTCGTGGGATTTATACTAAAAGTATGATTTGGAAAAAAACATCCCTTTTGCGGGATCCCGGTTTTTTGTTTGCCTTGGCGAACGCTTTATTGTTTTTGAATAAAAGTTTTGTATCTTTTGTAATTGTTATTTTGGCGCTTGGTTTTATTGTTTTTGCTAAAGTTTATGGTAAAACCTTGGAACGGCCGCATTCTTTTTTTCTAAAACTTGTTTATGAGATGGGAAAAAAGCCGTTTATGGGGTTAGAAGTTATTGGGTATGCCTGCTTTTGTGTGGCTTTTGTAGCAATGACCCAACAAGACTTTATTAGTTTTATGTGTGCATTTTGCTTTGGTTTGGCAAACGTTTTGTTGGCTATGCGGTTTAGTCCAAATGTTTTCGAATCCCAAGAAAATTGGACGAAGATTTTTAAAAAGGTAAGAGAGTCGTACTCATTGACACCTTTGTTTTTGGCTTTGTTACTGGAGCCTATTTTTTTGATTTGCTTGGGGTTTGTTCATGCAGGATTAGCGGCTGGCGATGAAAGTTTGTGGATTTTTCCGCTTATTTGCTGGGTTATTTATTTGGTGTTTCGAAAAATGGATGCCAATCGAGTTGTTCCGCAAGGTTGTTTGTGCGTTTGTGCCCTGTGGTATACCTTGGTTGCCGGCCACCATGGGAAATGGATTTTAGCCCTTTCAAATTTATTGTGTACTTTGGCTTATCTAGAAATTGCATTGCAGGAACAGCGCGTTTTTTTAGCTAAATTGGCGAAAAGGCGGTAATAGTGTTAATCTTGAAGCTGGGTTTTACAAAAATCCTACTTTTTTCAATAAAACAATTGACATATGAGGGTGGTAGGCTAATCTTGTTTATGTTATTCGGGACGTAACTCAGTCTGGCTAGA
>CAZIZB010000002.1:0-24927 GCA_964543635.1 uncultured Opitutales bacterium
GGGTGGTAGGCTAATCTTGTTTATGTTATTCGGGACGTAACTCAGTCTGGCTAGAGTGCATGCTTTGGGAGCATGAGGTCGTAGGTTCAAATCCTATCGTCCCGACCAGTTTAGTTTCAACGTTTCATGCAGTTTAAAAATGTAGTCATTGATACCGTGGCTTGTGCATTGCCGGAAGATAGATGGTCTTCGGCGCGTATTGAATCCGAATTAGCTCCTTTATATGCTAGGCTTTCCTTGCCTTTGGGGCGTCTGGAAATGATGACAGGTATTCAAGAACGACGGCATTGGGCTGCAGATTTTTTACCGTCTAAAGCGGCAATAAAGGCTGGTAAAGTGCTTTTTGAAAAGACGCAATGTCCACGTGAAGAGGTAGATGTGTTGATGCATGCTTCGGTGTGTCGTAATCGTTTAGAGCCTGCAACGGCAGCTTATGTACATCAAGGATTAAATTTGCCTGCAGCAACTCAGATTTTTGATGTATCCAATGCCTGCTTGGGGGTTTTAAATGCGATGATTGTTGGCGCTTCGATGATTGAAGCGGGCACTGCGCGGTCGGTTTTAATTGTTTCCGGGGAAAATGGAAAACCCTTACTGGATCATACGATTCAGCAATTAAACCAAAATGTTTCAATCAATCGCCGAACACTGAAGCCTTATTTCGCAAATTTAACGATAGGTTCAGGGGCAGTAGCAGTTTTGTTGCGCCATAGTAAGTGTGTTGCAGAGCCTAAACCTTTGTTGTTAGGTGGTATTGTACGAACGGATTCTCGTGCAAATGACTTGTGTGAAGGCGATTCTGTGACGAGTGGTTTGGATATGCGGACAGATGCAACGGCACTGTTAAAAGCTGGTATCCATTTATCAAAAAAGGGTTGGGAGCAGTTTAAAACTACGATGCATTGGGACGAGACCACGCCAAAGCATATTGTTACGCACCAAGTAGGTTTGCAGCATAAAAAGCGGCTTTATGAAGCTTTAAGCTTGGATATGACGAAAGATTTTTCGACTTTTCCTTTTTTGGGCAATACGGGATCGGTTGCTTTGCCGATTTCTCTGTGTTTAGCGGATGAAGCGAATCATTTGCAAGCAGGTGATGAAGTTTTACTTTTGGGAATTGGTAGCGGGCTAAGTACGCTGATGTTAGGGGTTTTGTGGCAAAAATAAGAAGGTTCGTATGAAAGCTATAAAGTCTATTTATCCATTTAAATCGCATTATTGGGATGTTTCGGGTCGTAAAAAGTGTCGCATGCATTATTTGGATGAGGGGCAAGGTGAACCGGTGGTTATGTTGCACGGAAACCCAACGTGGTCGTTTTTTTATCGCAATTTGGTGCAGTTTTTAAAGCCAATGTATCGGTGCTTGGTTCCGGATCATATTGGTTGTGGACTTTCCGATAAGCCACAAGATTATCCGTATTGTTTGCAGCAGCGCGTGAATACCATTTTAGACTGGTTAACAGATCTTAAAATAGGCCATTTTCACTTGGTCGTTCATGATTGGGGAGGCGCCATTGGTATGGGGGTTGCAACGCATTGGCCGGCAAGTGTGCAAACCTTAACGATTTTGAACTCCGCTGCTTTCTTGTCGGACAAAATCCCTTTTCGTATTGAATTGTGTCGATTGCCTTGGTTAGGTTCTTGGGCCGTTCGGCATTTGAATTTATTTGCGCGAGCTGCGACCAGCATGGCTTCAACGCAAGGCTTATCGGAGCAAGTAAAACAGGGCTATTTGTATCCTTATAAAACGCCGCAATCTCGTGTCGCTATTGATGCTTTTGTAAGAGATATTCCGATGGTTCCAGAGCATCCTTCTTATGAGTTTTTGAAGCAGATTCAAGATAGTCTGTGGTTGTTGGAGCAAAAACCGTGTTTGCTGGCTTGGGGAATGAAAGATTTTTGTTTTACGCCAGAATTTTTGTCGATGTGGCGCAATTATTTTCCGGGAGCCAAAGTTTGTTGTTTTGAAGATGCAGGTCACTACGTCTTGGAAGATGCGACTGAGGAAGTTAATTTAAACATTCGTCAATTTTTGTTAAAGAATCCGCTTACAGTGTCTAAGCTTTGAGGAACAGGTGGCTTATTTCCTTTTTTAGGCCTGCACTGTCGTTTTTCTGAAAAATAAGCTTGTTATTATGGCGAAAATGTATTTACTTTGCGGAAGATTAGTATTGTAAGTAGAGATGGTTGAAGTAGTTAAATTAAAGGATACATTGAATTTACCACAGACGAAATTTCCGATGCAAGCGCAATTGGTAAAGCGGGAAACAGAGCGCTTAGAACATTGGAATGAAACGCATCTTTATGAGCAAATACAGCAAAAGAATGCCGATAAGCCGCGTTTTATGCTGCATGATGGACCACCATTTACCAATGGGGATGTTCATATTGGTACGGCGCTTAATAAGATTTTAAAAGACATTATTTTGCGCTATAAAAGCATGCAGGGCTTTTCGACACCTTACATTCCCGGCTGGGATTGTCATGGGTTGCCTATTGAGCATAAAGTTTCTAAAGAGCAGCCGGAATTATTGAACGACACCGTTGCTTTACGTAAAACGTGCGATCAATTTTCTGAAGATTTTATTAAAAAACAGGAAAAGCAATTTCGTCGTTTGGGTATTTTAGCGGATTGGGAAGGGGCTTATAAAACGAAAAATCCGGAGTATGAAGCCCATGTTTTAAGAACTTTTGCTAAATTTGTACGAGCCGGGTATGTGTATCGTAGTAAGAAGCCTGTTTATTGGTCTATTCCTTGCAAAACGGCACTGGCAGAGGCTGAAATTGAATATAAGGATCATGTCAGTACAACCGTTTGGGTAAAGTTTTTGCTCGAAAATCCAGGAGCTTTAGGCTTAGCAGAAAAGACTTCTGTGATTATTTGGACAACAACGCCGTGGACTTTGCCGGCCAATCGTGCCGTTGCTCTTGCGCCTAATTTGACCTATGTTGAGGTGAAAGTAGGCGAAGAAGCTTATATTGTCGCGGAAGGTTTGTTGGAGAATTTCGTAAAAGATTGTTCCATAGCGTCTTATCAAGTTGGTAAAAGGTTTTTAGGAAAAGATCTTGAAGGCGCTTTAACGCAACATCCGTTTATCGATTTGAAAAGTCCGATAGTTTTGGCGGATTATGTAACCTTAGATGCAGGAACAGGTTGTGTTCATACCGCTCCAGGTCATGGTATCGACGACTATAATACGGGCTTACGTTATAAGTTAGAAATTGCTTGTCCTGTCGATGATAATGGCGTTTTTACGGCAGAAGGTGGAATGCCCGATTCGTTGGTCGGTAAGGCTGTTTGGAGGCCTAAAGGGGATTCTCCTGCAAATGAGGCTGTGATAGAGCTTTTAAAAGAAAAGAATGCTTTGGTACATGTAGCGCCTTATACGCATTCTTATCCGCATTGTTGGCGTTCAAAGGCTCCGGTTATTGCACGTGCATTGCCACAATGGTTTATTCATTTGGATGCTTTGAAGGAAAAAGCTGAGCGTGCAATTGATCAAGTGAAATGGTTACCAGGATGGGGTAAAAATCGTATTGCAGGATCGGTTGCTGCCCGTCCAGATTGGTGCATTAGTCGTCAACGAACCTGGGGAATCCCGCTTCCAGCGTTTTTTGATGAGGAGGGTAATGCGTTATTGGATGCTTCTGTTATTGAAGCTTTAGCCGATAAAATAGCTACTCGTGGTACACAATGGTGGTTTGAATCCGATGAGGCAACCTTGTTAGAGGGAGTTACTTTGCCGGAGGCTTTTGCGGGTAAAAAACTTAGGAAAAGTCAGGATACTTTGGATGTTTGGATCGATTCGGGTTGCAGTCATGTAGCTGTTTTAGAAGCGAAAGGATGGGAACCGGCCGATCTTTATTTAGAAGGTAGTGATCAGCATCGGGGTTGGTTCCAATCTTCTTTATTGACGACTTTGGTGGATAAGGATCGTGCACCGTATAAGACGGTCTTAACGCATGGATTTTTTGTGGATGAAAATCGACGCAAGATTTCGAAGAGTGCTGGAAGTCCGCAAACTGCCGATGCTTATACGTCTAAGTACGGTGCGGATATTCTGCGCTTATGGGTTGCTTCTGAAGATTATCGGAATGATATTCCTGTTTCTGAAAACATTTTAAATCATGTGATTGCGACCTATCGAACTTTGCGAAATACCTTGCGCTTCCAATTGGGCAATTTATTCGATTTTGATGCCGAAAAAGATGCTGTTGCTTATGATCAATTAATGCCGTTGGATCGTTGGGCTTTATTGGAAACTAATGCATTGATTAAAGACGTTACAGAGGCTTATGAGGGCTATGATTTTCATAAAGTTTATCAATCCATTAATCGCTTTTGTACGCTTGTTTTGTCGGCACGGTATCATGATATTTTAAAGGATCGCTTGTATACCTTGCGAGCGGATGGGGTTGAAAGACGTTCTGCACAAACCGTTTTATTTGAAATTTGTCGTGTACTTTTGCGTTTGATAGCCCCTATTCTTACCTTTACAGCAGATGAAGCCTGGGGATATTTGTGTGGTAATTCCGATTTTGGTTATGCTCATGCGATTCATTTAGAAGATTTTCCGAAGGTTCAAGGGCGTTGGGAGGATGCAGACCTAAAGTCAGATTTTGAAGAACTTTTTAAAGTTCGAGAACAGGTACAAGCGGAACTTGAAAAGGCGCGACAAGAGAAATTGATTGGTCAGTCTTTAGATGCGCAAGTGTTGTTGCATGTTGATAAAAATCATTCGTGGGCTGATCTTTTGAAACACTATGAAGCGTTTTTGCCAGAATTTTTTATTGTTTCTGCCGTTCATTTAACAACAGGTTCAGACAAAGAGTTGTCTATTGTGGTCAAGCATGCCGATGGGGTACGTTGCCCTAGAACCTGGCGTTGGGTAGATAAATTGGTGGAGGTTGAAGGTTTTGGTAGCGTTTCGGAACGTTGTGCAGAAGTCTTGCAATTTTGGAAGGCTAACTTATAATTGGTTACAAATTAATAGAATTCATGAAAGCGGATGTTAGTAGTATTTTGAAAGCGGCTTGTCGTCGTAAGCATGCAAATAGTAAAGTGGTTAATGTGCGCGAAGACCACTTTTCCATGCAGGATGTTGATAATTTTTTAAAAGAAAAAAGTAAAGAAGAAGTTGTTCATAAGACGCAAAAAACAGAGGTGGTTTCTCAACAAAATAAGCCGCAAGATACAGCCCAAAAGCGTGTATTTAAGGCAGCCTCTTTAAGCGATATTTTTGGATTTAATCTTAAGGCTTCTGCGGAACCTGAGACAAAAAAAGAAAATCGAAAGGTGCCTAAGCAATGGAAGTCTTTTTATGACAAACTTGTTCGCTTGCGAACGCGGTTGCGTGGAGGTACGTTAGATGCGCAAGCTCATGAAGATGAAGCTTTGTCTTTGGATTTGATTTCCGATCCTAAGGAAGCCTTGAAAGAAATTGATGCAGCCATAGAGCGGATTTTTGCTGGAACGTATGGTGTTTGTGAGATTACAGGTAAGCCGATTTTGGAGCAACGCCTAGAATCGATACCCTATGTTCGTTATTCCCTAGAAGGACAAAAGCAAATGGAAGAAGTTGCGCGTGCACGACGTTTAGCCCAATTAGCTAATAGTTCTGTACGGATTTCGAGTGATGAGGAAAATGAAACGTCCAAACGTCCTTTTTATGAAGCAGAAGATGCTCAAGAGTTAAATGAGGAAATGGAATGAGATGCTTCTTTTGGAGCGCATTTCTTGTCTTTATATGCGATCAATTAGCTAAAGTTTGGGCTCTCTCAGCGCTTGCACAACCGATTACCGTTATCCCAGGTTTTTTCTCCCTACAGCTCGTTTTTAATACAGGTAGTATTTGGGGAATGGGTTCGCAATGGACTTATGGACTTGCGTGGCTGGGCGTTATAGTAGTGCTGTTTCTTCCTTTTTATTTAAAAAAACATGCTCCATCAAAATGCCACTGGATTCTATTCGGGATCTTATGTGGCGGCATTTTAGGCAATACGCTAGATCGCTTCTTAAGAGGCCACGTAGTTGATTTTCTAGATTTTTATGTAAAAAATTCCCATTGGCCCTGCTTTAATATCGCCGATATCGCAATCACAACTATTTGTATTGTGAGCCTTTTGGGATTTAAGAGGAAAAAGATTTAAGCGAATGTTGTTAAATAAAACAAATTCTGTAAAAGTCGGCGTAAATTCTGCATCAATAGCGTAAAAATACCCCTTTCCGACTTTTACAGAAATTGTACTAAAGATTACTTTTTCAAGGCTCGGATCATGGCAGCTCCGATGTCGGCGGGATGTTGGGCGACTTCTACGCCTGCAGCCAATAATGCGTTTATTTTGGACTGAGCGGTTCCGCCGGATCCTGAAATAATAGCGCCTGCATGTCCCATACGTTTTCCGACAGGTGCGGATCTTCCGCCAATAAAGGCAGCGACAGGTTTACGGACATGTTGTTTGATATACTCAGCGGCTAATTCTTCTGCTGTTCCACCAATTTCGCCGATAAGGACAATACCTTCTGTGCTAGGATCTTCATTAAAGGCTTGTAAAACATCGATATAATGGGTTCCGATGATAGGATCGCCCCCGATACCGACTGTGGTTGATTGCCCAAGCCCTTTTTCGGTTAATTGCCAGACGGCTTCATAAGTGAGCGTACCCGAACGGGATACAATACCAATCGGACCTTCTTTATGAATAGCGGCAGGCATAATACCCATTTTACATTTTCCGGGAGACATTACTCCTGGCGAATTGGGGCCAATAAGACGCGTTTTGCTGCCTTCCAGCTTACGTTTGACCAAAAGCATGTCACGTGTTGGAATGCCTTCTGTGATGCAAACCACAAGTGGAATTTCGGCCTCGATAGCTTCCATAATAGAGTCTGCAGCAAGTGTTGGAGGGACGAAAATTAAGGAAGCGGTCGGCTGCGTTTCCAAAACAGCTTCTTTAACGGTATTAAACACGGGAATGTGGTCATGAACCGTTTGGCCACCTTTTCCTGGTGTTACGCCTGCAACGATATGTGTTCCATATTCCAAACATTGTTGCGAATGGAAAAGGCCTGTTTTTCCGGTAATTCCTTGGACAAGGACGCGTGTAGATTGATCAATAAAAATACTCATAAAGAAGCCTCCTGGACTTTGTTGACAATGGTTTGTGCTGCTTCTGCTAAATCATCGATAGGAATAAGCGAAAGACCACTTGTTTGAAGAATTTGCTTAGCCGCATCGACGTTGGTTCCTTTCATGCGCACAACAAGGGGTAAATGAAGCTGTACAGAATGGGCAGCTGCTACAATCGCTTTAGCAAGCATATCGCATTGTAAAATACCTCCGAAGATATTGATAAAAATACCTTTTACATTGGGATCTTGCAAAATGATTTTGAAGGCAGCCTCGATTTGTTCTTGTTTAGCACCTCCACCTACATCTAGGAAATTAGCGGGCATTCCACCGAAATGTTGGATAATGTCCATGGTTGCCATAGCAAGACCTGCACCGTTTACGAGACATGCGATATTGCCTTTTAGGGCGATATAATTGAGGGAATAGCGTGCTGCTTCGACCTCCTTAGGATCTTTTTCAAAAGGATCTTCTAAAGCTGCGTATTCAGGATGACGTATCAAAGCATTGTCATCGAGTTGGATTTTGGCGTCCAATGAACAGATATGTCCCTCTTTTGTGAGCACAAGCGGATTAATTTCAATAAGTGAGGCGTCTAAGGCCAAAAATGCATTGTAAAGCTGCAGCAATAAGTGTACACATTCCTTATAGGCATCACCCGTTAAATTGAACAGAAAGGCGACTTGTCGTGCTTGAAATGCAGCTAGGCCTACAAGCGGATCGATCCGTAGCGTAAGAACGCTTTCAGGCTGTTTTTGCGCCACTTCTTCGATATCGCAACCACCACAAGCAGACGCAATTAAAACGGGACATTGTTGTTTGCGATCAATTAAAATAGATACATAAAATTCACGATCAATGTTTATCGTTTCCGTAATGTAGACCTTGCGAACTTGCTTGCCTTCAGGGCCTGTTTGCTTTGTAACAAGCGTATTTCCTAGCATTCCGGATACAACAGTACTTGCTTGTTCGACGGAAACAACTTGAACACCGCGCATGCCATTTTCAGAAAAAATGCCTTTCCCTCTTCCTCCGGCATGGATTTGCGCTTTAATAGCAACCCGATCGATAGTCCCTAGGTGTGACTTGATCGTGTCCAATAAGGATGCATCAGATTGCTCAACGCAGAATCCTTTGGGGACGTTTATTTTAAATTGCTCTAATAGCGTTTTCGCTTGATATTCATGTATATTCATAATTAATCGTATTTGCGACGCAAACTAGCAGCTGGAATGCCCAATAATTCCCGGTACTTAGTAACGGTTCTTCGGGCAATTTGCACGCCATTTCGCGTCAATAAAGTAACAATTTTTTGATCACTGAGCGGTTTTTTTCTATTTTCACCTTCAATAATTTTTTGAATTTGTTGCTTTATAATAGAGTTAGAGATTACCGCTCCATCGCCAAAATTCAATCCTTTAGTGAAGAAATATTTGAAGCTGAAAAGACCAAATGGAGTTTCTAAGTATTTATTAGCTGTTGCGCGACTGACCGTTGTTTCGTGAATTCCAATGACTTCTGCGAGTACTTGCAAGGTTAATGGTTTTAAAAATGCAGGTCCTTTTTCAAAGAAATCGTGTTGTTCTTTAAGCAGCGCGTAAGCAATTTGTTCGATTGTTTTTTGGCGCTGTAAGATGGCTTGGATAAGAAATCGTCCAGAACGAATTTTTAGGCGTAAATAATTACGATCCTCCATTTTTACATTGCTTTGAGATAACATATCTTTGTAGGTATTGCCTATTCGCAAACGAGGAATATAGTCGTTATTTAATTCAACAAGCCATTCCCCTAAATGGTTTTTAAAAACACGGACATCCGGAATAATGCTTTGAGTTGGATTGGAGTGAAAAAGTTTTCCAGGAGCTGGATCTAGCGGGACAATATCGCAATTAATCGCGTTTTGTATATCTTCAGGGGTTAAGTTTAGATAACGGGCAATATCTAAGATTTTATTTTTTAACAACAAGGGATAGCATTCATCTAAAATCGTGTAAGCAAGCGAATTTTTTTTATTTTTATGCCTTAATTGGAGGAGTAAACACGATTGTACATCTTTGGATCCAACTCCAATAGGATCTAATTGCTGAATAATTTTTAAAGCTTCTTGGATTTTGGCAATAGGGTGTCGAGTTTGTCGGACAATTTCTTCTAAAGATAAGGTTAAGAAACCTTTTTCGTCTAAGCTACCAATGATAAAAGCGGTGATAGAATCCAGATCTTTCGTAAGTTCCAAGCAACCGATTTGTGAAAGAAGATGGTCTTGCAGGGAGATATCCGAGGTCAATGACTCCATTAAAAACTCATGTTGTTTTGTCTTGGCGGCTTGTGAAGCTTTGCGATTGCTGTCATAATCTTCAAAATCCGAATCTCGATTATCAACCGTTTCTTTAGGTGTATCTAAACTAATGGACTCTAAAGGTAGTTCTTCAAGGGTTGGATTCAATTGCAGTTCTTCTTGAATAACTGCACGTAAATCAAGAGCCGACGCTTGTAGGATTTTAAGCGACTGCCTTAATTGTGGGGCCATGACTTGCGTCTGGGCCTGTAACTGCTCCATTCGAACAATCATTATTATCTATCTTATAATAAAATTTACCAAAAGGAAAGGTAATTTTTTATCACAAGAAATTTATGTGTGCTAGACGCTCTTGACAAGCAGAAAGTATCTTGGTAATCTTTGTCGGCATGAAAAAAGTTGTTTTTTTCTGCGGGATATGGAATTGTTTGCTTTTTAATTTAAGCGGTAGCAAGATAGATTTTAGGCCATCAACCTTGAATCCTTTTTGCGAAACTTATGAAGAACAGCCAAATGAATTTTATAATAGAAGACGGTTAACTGTTGCCGATAATGATGAAAATTCGCTTATGGAATTATTATTGGACTATGCGAACCTCCTTGTTGAAATTGAAACCAAAGAGCTTGAAAAGGATTTGAGGGTATGGTTTGAGGCCCAATTGGATACCATATTTAGTTTACAAGATTCTGTAGACTATGAAATTTATAAGCAATCGTTACGAGAAGATCTAGAATGGTATGCCGTAATTTATTCGGATTTGCCTGTGATAAATTCACTTAAAAGTTTGATAGAAAGTTTATAATCTTTATTTTTCCGCATAAATTGGCGAATTTATTTAAAATTTACTTAAAAGTTATAATTAATATTTGCTTTTTAGAAAAAATTTACTTTTTATGGAAATAATAAAAAATACACATGTCTAAAAGGCTGGCGATTTCTGTTTATATTCTTTCAATACTATTCTTTTCCTGTTTCTTTATTTGGCCGATTTGGGAAATCATTCGTGGAGGTTTTTTTGACTACGAGCAAGGCTTTACTTTGTCTTATTTAAAGACGGTTTTCCAAAATCCGGTTTACGTGGAAGGCCTTTTCAATTCTTTTACGATGGGAATCGGCTCTACGCTTTTAGGCCTTATTATTGCGGTTCCGTTGGCGTATTTGTTTAATGGCTACGATTTTTGGGGAAAGCGCTTCTTTTCAAGTTTGGTATTGTTGCCGATTATGTTGCCGCCGTTTGTGGGTGCGAATGGTGTTTTGCAGCTTTTGGGAACCTATGGGTCTTTGAATACCTTTCTTGTTAAGATCGGTTTAATGAATGCAGATAATCCATTTGATTGGCTTGGTGCGTTTCCAATGACCAGCATTATTCTCATGAATGCGCTGAGCTTATATCCGATTTTATATTTGAACATTGTGGCGTCTTTGGCGAATATCGATCCGGCTTTAGGCGAAGCAGCTGAAAATTTAGGCTGTAAAGGTTTTCGAAAGTTTTGGTATATAACGTTTCCCTTGATTCGTCCAGGAGTTTTTGCGGGGTGTACGATTGTATTTATATGGGCTTTTACGGAATTAGGTGTACCGTTAATGTTTAATTATAATCGCATCACTTCTGTTCAAATCTATAATGGTTTGAAGGAGATTGGTGGTAACCCGTTCCCTTATGCGCTTGTTGCGGTTATGTTTATCCTTTCGGCAACCTTTTATTTATTGGGAAAAGGTCTTTTTGGGAAGAATAATTACGAAATGTTGGCAAAAGCTTCCCATGCAAAAGCATGCAAACAAATGAATGTTTGGGGGAATTTAGGCAGTGCACTTTTATTTTCATTTGTGACACTTTTGGCACTAGCACCGCACCTTACCGTCATTCTTTTCTCATTTGCGGCGGATTGGTATAAGAGTATTTTTCCAACGGTTTGGACGACCAATAACTATATTGCTGCTTTAGGAGATTCCTTGACTATTCCTTCGATTCAAAATAGCTTGATATATGCTTCATTTGCTACGATTTTAAGCGCTTTGTTAGGAATTGGAATTGCCTTTGTCGTGGTGCGTACCAAATTACCAGGTAGGCATTTGTTGGATACTTGTTCGATGATGCCTTTAGCGGTTCCAGGCCTTGTAATGGCTTTTGGCTTTGTGGCAATGTCTCAAGAGGGTCGTTTATTCGCCTGCCTTAATCCTGTTAAAAATCCAACGATTTTGTTGATTATTTCGTATGCAATTCGAAAGTTGCCGCTTATGGTGCGTTCAAGTGTTGCTGGTTTGCAGCAGATTTCACCAACCTATGAAGAAGCTGCGCAAAATCTGGGATGTTCTTCCTTTAAAGCGATCCGTAAAATTACTTTACCGCTGATTACGGCCAATTTAATGGCTGGAGCGATTTTGGTCTTTTCCCAAGCAATGTTGGAGGTTTCAGATTCCCTCATTTTGGCTCAAAAACAAGCCTTTTATCCAATTACAAAGTCTATTTATGAGCTTCTGAATCTCTTAGGCAATGGTACCTTTTTATCTTGCGCCTTAGGGGTTTGGGCAATGACGTTCTTGGCAGTAACCATTATCGGAACCTCTATTTTGCTCGGTAAAAGCTTTGGTTCTATCTTTAAGGTTTGAGCTTATTCGCATGCATACGACAAACATGTTTCACAGGGGACATAAACGTCGTAAGAAGGAGTATCTTTCCAAATACAGGAGTTATGGTCGGATTTTTTGCTATTGATTGAGTCAAGACACTCTGGGCAAATATCCAAGAATGGATACTGTTTACAGTTTGCTTTACATTTCGATTTATGTGTTATTATAGTTTTCATTAACGATTCATTATGTTTTGTACAAAGCCCAGTTGGATAACCACAACAACCTTTAGAACTAATAGGGTCTGTACATCCGCTCATTAAACAATTTGGACTTTCTTGGGCGTCGTATGCCGCTTCACAAGCCGCTTTTAAACATTCGGTACATACATTGTAAAGTTTGTGATGTCGATCATTACAAGTGTTTTCTTCTTTTGTTATATTCCCTAAGCAATCGGGACAAAGATCAAGCCATACATATTTACGACATTCTGAGCAACCTTTTTTCCATTCTTTTACGGCAGCGATTAATGCTTTGCACTCTGGGCACACAGTTCCTGATGCTTTGCCGCGATCGAATCGTTCATGGCAGATAGAACATTCGATTTCTATCGCATAACAAAGAGAATTAATCGTAAAAAACAAAATAACAAACAAAGATTTTAACGTATCCATGCTTTAATTATAGGAAAGATGGAGATTAAAGTCAAGATCTTGTCAATTGCCCAAGTTATATTGGAAAATAAACTTCTTTAGACGTTCATCTAGTCCTTGTAAGAAAGCGACATCATCTTCTGTCTTAAAGGTAACAGAAAAGCGTAAAAAAGGGCCACCGTCATCCCAATCGACGACGACGATACCTAATTGTTCGAGGAGCCAATGGGCGCAGGTTTGAGCGGAATCAAACGATTGAATGTGGTTTCCTGAAGCATCTAAAACGTGCTTAGGTGCATCGGTGTATAAGAAAAAGCCGGCCTTACAAGGATACGTTTTAAAGTGATGTTTTTCTAAAATCTGCCGTAAATATTGTAAGCGATTATCGTATTTTTGGCGTAATTTTGGCAACCATGTTTCGGCGTTATCGAGCGCTGTGGCTGCGGCTTTCTGGATCGCGAGGAATTGGCCCGAGTCGCAATTGTTTTTATACTGTGCACAAGCTGATAAGATGATTTTATTGCCACATAGCCAGCCGATACGCCAGCCAGTCATATTAAAGCCTTTTGACAGTGAATGAAGCTCTACGCAGCAATCAAGCGCGCCTTCTATTTGCAAGATCGATAAGGGTTGCTCGAAGCTAAGTGCGCTATAAGCAGCGTCTTGAAGAATGATCCACTGATAGTTTTGGGCAAAAGCGATCATTTTTTCAAAAAATGCCTTTGTCGCAACGGCACCCGTAGGGTTATTCGGATAATTGATACAGAAAACTTTAATGTTTTGACGAATTTTTTCTGGAATGGCGTCTAAATCTGGTAAAAAATTGTGTTCTGCCTTCAATTCTAATGGATAAAGTTCACCTCCAAAGTATTTTGCTTGTGTGGCAAAAACGCCATATCCTGGAACCGTATAAGCAACGACGTCGCCTGGATTGATTAGGGTGCCTGCCAAGAGAGAAAGACCAGATTTTATGCCTAATACGGGCAAAATTTCTGCTTCGGTTATCGATGAAATTCCAAATATCTTTTGCAGATAGTTTTGTACCGATTGTACAAAAAAGGAGGCTCCATTATCCGCATAACCATTGTACGTCGAAAGAGCACAGCTTTCTTGTAGCGATTTTATAGCACATGTTGGAGGTAGCCCATCCGGCTCACCAATCCCAAAGTCCAACAAGACGACATCTGGATGTTTTTCGATAAAAGCTTGCTTTAATTGTTTAATGACAGCAAATTTGTAGGCTTTTTCTTGGTCGAAAAGAGCTCCACAGAGCCGATTTGCAATTTTTTGACGAATCCAGTCCATTACTCATCAATAACTTTATTGGCGCGTATTTGTCGATTCAAGCGTAAGACGGCTATGAGCCAAACGAAAGAGCACAACAGAAAGATAATAAACGCGTAAATCGCAATATCGGAATAGGTTGCTTGTACGCCCGAAAAGGCGCTTACGAGGGTCAACAGAATGACTTGTAGCCCAGAACCGCCGGATTTGCCAAAGCGGTAGCCAAAGACATCGACAATCGCTTTACCTTTGACTTTTAATTCTTCATTAAGTGGAATAAAGGCCATTTCTTTACTGATGTCAAAGAAAGACATTTTGAAGGCTTTATCAAGAACGAGAACAACGACTCCTACATAGACAACCAAGCTTTGGTAGCTGACTGCTGCTCCTAGACCTAAGAAAAATTCTTTTGATACCATGGGGATAAAGAGTAAAAAACCTCCGATGGTCATGACGAGCGGGGTTAAAATGGCGCCAACACCCCAACGAAAACGTCGAAATACGTATCCGGCAACGATGATCACAAACATCGATAAAAAGCCATAAGCCATCGTATAGTTACTCATGAAGGTATTGTATTCGTTAATATTGGGATAGCGTTGACCGAGTTCGTGCTTCCAAAAATTTTCGATAATGTTGTCGCTAATGCCGTAGCATAAAACTAATAGCGCAATTAAGCCGAGATAAGGCGAACGACAAACCATTTTTAAGCTTTTCCAAACGCTACTTTTTGCTTTTGTTTTGATTTTAACGCCGGGCAAATCGGGTTTGTTGTAAAAGCGGGGATCGGTTAATACATTTCGATAGACCCAATGGTACAAATACATCGACATTAAGCTGCTTGCTAAGACGGTGCCAATCAGCCAATATAAGGTAATTTGCCAGGGATCAGTGTCGGCTGCAACTTTATCGCGAATATTCGAGGCTAATACACCGATATAACCGGACAAAGTTACGGCTCCTTGTCCCAAAAGCGCTAAAAAAGCATACACCCGTTTGGCTTCTTTTAATTCCGTAATTTGGTTAACAAATTGCCAAAATAGTAGGGTCAGTATGAAACTACTCCATAATTCGGCAAACACAAAGAATAAGGCATAACTCCATACACCCCAAATGGCAAAGAACCAATAAGCATACGGATAGGCAATTTGTAGTTGTGTAACGGTTTCAGCAGATGGATGTATAAATTCTCTGCAGGGGTATAGAACAAGCGTAAATAGAACGAAAAAAGAGACAAAAAAGCCTAAAGTTGCATAGAATAGGTGCTCATTTTTTAAACGATCGCTCATTTTTGTATAGAGCAGCATGCAAATAATTGCAGAAGGAGGGACGCCAAAGAGCTTAATAAAGGCAATCGCTTCAGCCCCTGCATTCGTTACGATTAAGGAATCCTTTAAGTTTTTTAGGCAATAATGATTAAATAAAGCAAAAAATAAAATAAGTCCCAAGGGAATAATTTTTTTAAGCTCATAGGCATGTATAGGGAAAAATATACCTCTTAATCCTGAAAATTCTTCGTTCGCTTTCACCTCTTTTATTGTTCTAGAAAGCTAACATTATTTATTGCCATAAAGTTTTTTTGTCAAGAGTTTTCTAGGTTTCGACCAAAAATAGATGGCTTTTGGCGAAATAACAACAAACAACACAATCACCCAAACCAAAGGGGATTAGCCCATGCAAGCGTTGTGGATTTAGAATTTTTGAGGTAAACTAATCGCAACGTATGAATACACTACCTTCAGAACTTGTTTCGCTTTTAGGGTCGTCGATTTTTGGAAGTACGATGCGACTTCTCAGTTTTTCCTTGATGGCCCATCACAAGGAACGTTTGTTAAAAGTTTGCAAAGCGCATACTTTGGAAGCAAGCGTATTAAGTGCACGTAATGCCCACCCTGGACTTCAATTCACACGCAGACTGATTGCGATCTTAGCGGTTTTTTCGGTGATTGTGCTGCCAAAATTGGTTGCTATTATCAAGCCGGATATGCCTATAGCTATTGGCTATTCGCAGTTTTCAGATGGTTTTTTGTTTTTTTCGTCTGCTTGCGAAAAAATTCGTTGGATTCACCTAAATGGCATTGTGATTACCCCGTTGGATACACATTTATTATCGGCTATTATTGGACTTTATTTTGGAAGCGCACTGGTTGATTTAAAGGCTTAATTATGAATAAAAATGAAACGATACGTCACACATTACTTCTGCAATTAGAAGCTGCTTATCCGGTTTCTTTACCGCAGGAAACCTTACGACAAGGACTGCATTTAGCAGGTTTTACCTTAACCATAAACGATTTGAATAAGGAATTACAGTATTTGGTGGATAAGGAATTTATTACGCCAATCAAAAATGAACTTTGTCCAGCTTGCCGACGCTATAAATTGTCGACCAAAGGCATTGATTTTCTAGATATTGACAAATGGAACGGATTATGACGAAAGCATTTAAATCGCACCTTGATCGCATTAAGTTTGCCAAAAATACGGCGTCTTTATGGGAGCAAATGGCTTTGGCTGAAAAGTCTATGGGCCTTCTATGGGAGCAACTTTTCGATAGTTTATGCTCAAATACGATGGAATCGGATTGGTCGTCCGTCAAAGATTTGAGCGGTATTTTGCATAAATTACTTCAAAATTATCAACAATTATTTGCGATTACGCAAAAGCTACAGAGTGATGCAAGCGATGAAAAGGCCTGGAATCTTTCCGAAAACGTTTTGAAGACGATTGAGGATCAACTGCAACTGTTATGAATACCTTTTTTCTACCGTATCAAATTCGTTGGATTCGAGACAATGCTCGGATTAAGTTGATGGAGAAATCCCGTCAAATTGGTTTATCGTGGGCTACGGCTTATCGTTGTACGCGCCAAGCCTTATGTCAGGCTAAGAAAAATACGTGGATTTGTTCAAGTGATGCCAAGCAAGCGCAACTGTTTCTGCAGGATTGCAAACAATTTGCGACGATTTTGGATCAAACGGTGCCTTTTAAGTGTCTTACAAGCGCCAAAAAGAGTACGTTGAAGTTTAAAAATGGTAGTGCGTTGACGGCCATTTCTTCGAATGCGGATGCACAAGCAGGTAAGCGAGGTTCGCGTATTTTGGATGAATTTGCCTTACATGATGATCCAGAGTATTTGTATGCTATTGCTTATCCAGGAATTACGTGGGGTGGACAGCTCGAAATTATTTCGACACATCGTGGTAGCCGAAACTTTTTTAATCAACTGGTCCAAGAAGCGTCTAAAGGGGGTAATCCAAAAAAAATTTCCCTGCATAAAGTGACGTTAATGGATGCTTTGGAGCAAGGATTTTTGAAAAAATTGAAGGCTAAGCTTCCGCCAGAAGATCCGCGTTGCGAGATGGATGAAGCCGACTATTTTAATTTCATCAAAAATGCGTGCCCAAGTGAGCAAAGTTTTCGGCAAGAGTACTTATGTCAACCGATAGATGATGCGACAGCTTTTATTGAATTTAAGGAGCTAGAACCTTGTTTTTATGCACCGAATACCGCTTGGAATCAGCGCAATAACGGGCCTACATTTATGGGTGTTGATATCGCTCGAACGAATGATTTAAGTGTGTTTGTTGTTTTTGAAAAATTGGATGATGTTTACTTTATGCGACATCTGCAATGTTTGAAAAATGCGCGTTTTGATGAGCAAGAGCAAGTCTTTGAGTACCTTTTTAGAACGTATTCGGTACAAAATGTTTGTATTGATCGCACCGGTATTGGAAGTCAGTTTTTCGAGCGGGCACAGACAAAATTCGGAACGTATTGTGTCGAAGGTGTTAGTTTTACCTCAAAGCTCAAAGAGGAATTGGCTTATAAGCTAAAGAGTACATTCAATCGATACGCTATGCGCATTCCGAGAGATGAGGCCTTAATTTCCGATTTGCTCAGTGTGCAATGGGAACAGACGCATTTAACGGCTCAGCATTCTAATAATGGACATGCGGATCGATTTTGGGCAATGGCATTAGCGCTGTATGCCGACCGAAAACCAACCGCTCAACCCTTTAAAACAGAGCTTTTTTTAGCTCCTAAACCGTATCGACTTTATGAAAACTAATACTTATTTGACGGCCTTTCGACAGGATAGTTTATCGCGACTGCGTTGGAATCCGATTCGTTCCTTGACGCCTGCATCGTTAGCGAGAATTTTGGACGATTTTCATGCAGGCAATTTGAAGCAAGCAGCGCTTATTTGGGATGCGATTGAGCGACGTGATGATCTGCTTCAAGGGGTTATTTCGAAGCGTAAAAAAGCCATTGCGCGACTTCCTTGGGAGATTTTGACACTCGATAATTCTGAAGAAGCGATGCGCCAAAAATTCTTACTGGAGCAGTTTTACAATAATCTGCAATGCGTTAATGCATACGATGAAAATGAACGTGGTGGCGTTCCGCTGCTGATTCGGCAAATGATGGATGCGGTTGGCAAGCGTTATGCGGTTCACGAGGTTGTGTTTAAGCCCTTTACGCAACATTCGAAGCGGTTTTTAACGGCTGAATTTCGTTTTGTTCCACTTTTCTTTTTTGAGAACAAAGAGGGACGTTTGCAGTATATCGGTGGCGATAAAAAGATTCCTTTAAAATCCGATGAATGGCTGATTACGACCGGTGACGGTTTGATGGAATCGTGTTCCATCGCGTACTTATTTAAGCATTTACCTTTGCGTGATTGGCTGATTTATTGCGAGCGCAATGGTATGCCAGGCGTTAAAGGAATTACGAATGCGCGGCCTGGTTCTGACGAATGGGAAATAGCACGTGAAGCCGTACAAAATTTTGGTGCAGAATTTCACGCGTTAATGACGGCAGGTACCGATATTCAAGCCATTGATATCTCAGGGAAGGGAGAATTACCGTATCCGAAATTGGTAGAGCGTATGGATCGTGCAATGGCGGCCTTATGGCGTGGGTCGGATTTAACAACTTTGGGGCAGCAGCATGGCCTTGGAAGTTCGGTGCAAAACTCTGAACGGGATCTATTGGAGGAAGATGACGCGCAAATGATTTCCGATACTTTGCATGAGCAAATTGATCGTTGCGTTTTGAAGTATTTGGAGGGTACAGAGCATCCAAAGGCTTATTTTCAGCTCAAGACGTCGCCAAACAAAAATCTCAATAACGATTTGAACATTATTAAAACCTTATGGGATATGGGGGTCGAACTCAGTTTGAACGATGTTCGCGAACATTTTGGCATCAATCCTCCAGCTAACCACGAAGACTTATTGAAAAAATCATGAAAACTTGGATACAACTATCACCGTTTGGACAATTTTACCATCGATTGGGTAAACAATACTTATCCCAGGAAACCCTGAAAGCTTGTGTAAAGAAAACGCAAACCTGGCGCTTTCGATGGAGGTTTACGAAAATTCCTATTTATATAGGTCATCCCGATGATGCCTATTTTCAGCAATTTCCTGAACATATGAATACAACCATTTACGGCTATGTTCGACGTTTTTGCCTAAAAGATAACGGGCTTTGGATCCAAGTAGATTGGACAGAAGCCGGTCGAGAATTGATAGATAATGGACGATATCGTTACGTCTCTCCGCGTTGGGAGATGGAAGAGGCCAACGATCATTTTGTGCCCAAAAAGCTTCTTTCGGTAGGGCTTACCAATACGCCGAATTTACCGGTGGAGTCGATTTATAAGTCAAACAATACGCAAGTTTGTCCGGTGCAATCGGTCCAGAAACGTGCCGAAAAAGTAGCAATTTTAAATTTTGTTCAAAAAGTTTATCAGCGTATGAAAGCCACTGGAGAAAGCTATCCAGAAGCTTGGAATGCAGTTTTTAAAAAAAATAATATCTAATTTCTTATGAAAACAACTAAAAAAATAATTATGGCCAATGCGCATAACGCCGTTGGGGTACACGAAGGAATGTTAACGAAACGTTCCAAAACAGACGATTTACAAGCGTATTGCTTGGTTTGTTTTGATGGCGATGCAAATTATGTCAAAATCTGTCCTAAGACAGAAATTCCTTGGGGTGTTTCGCAGTATAGTGCGGAAGTAAAGGACGATCTTATCTGTGTACAACCGCTTTCTTCGTGTGCTCGAACGGCTAAAATTCGTATTGCTTCGAAGGTTAAAGCCGGTCAATTGCTTTGTCTTGCAGATAATGGACATGCTCAAGCCTTACCTTCTGAGGCTGGTACCTATTGCATCATTGGTTTAGCACTCGAAGATGGACAAAAAGATGGATGTATCGAAATCCTTACCTCATTACCACGTAACCTTAAAGTTAAATAATTATGGAAACACTTACACAAGCAAAAGAAAGTCAGTTTAATCAGAACCATTATTCGGAGGTTTTGACGCAATTTACAAAGAATTGGACCGATACGGAAGGTGTTGAGACTTTACTCAATTTTATTGCACCTAAAGTACCTGTTGCTCGTCGTTTTGAGTATAAAAAATCGGAAACAGACGAAATCTTTTGTTCGGAACAAGATGATTTACGTGCATCGGGGAGCAGTTTTAAGCGTATCGAGTTTTCAGGTTCTATGGTCCAAGCAAAAACCTTGAATAAAGGCTTAACGATTCGCGTAGATACCGATGATATCGTTGGAGAGGATTGGCAGGAACGTTACGTACATATGCTTATGAAACGCTTATATCGTAACGAATTGAGACGAGCGATTTCTGCATTAAAAACAAATGCAACTGTTGTGGAAAAGACGTGGACTGCAGAAAGTCAGCCGGACGTGGATATCCGAGAAACTTTGCTTTTGGCAAGTTATGAGCATGGGTTTTATCCAAATCGTCTGCTTTTTGGAGAACTGGCATGGTATTTGCGGCAAGATTGCTATGCGCTTCAGGATAATGCAGGAGCTCGTATTTCGGCCGAAATGTCACGTGAGCATTTGTCGGAAAAATTGCTTGTTGAAGGTATTCAGCTGCTGAAAAAGCAACATTTGGGTATCCAAGGAGATGAGTTAAATGGTAACGAGATCTTTGCTTTTTATGCTCAAAACGGTTTATTAAAGGATGAACCTTCCAATATTAAACGTTTTGTAACGCCGAGTGAGGATGGTAATCTTTTCCGTGTTTATTTGGAAGAGCATACGAAGTTTACGGATATTACCGTGGAGCATTACAGCAATATCGTTGTGACATCGAATACCAACATTACGCAATTAACTGCAAAGCAAGAATAACCCTTATTTTCGGGAATGAAAGCCATTCCCGATTCTCTACTTATGACGACATTAGATTGGATTTTTTTAGAAACAGACGCGATTGCAGATTATTTGGCAAATGATCAAGTGACGCTTTTGTCGAATCATGGCATTACGGAACATCAAACGCTCCTGAAGACAATTATAAATGACGTTTGTGCTTATATTCAAGCAAGGGTACCAGAAAAGCTACGTCCGAATCCCTTAGCCCGTAATCACGTTCCTACTGCTTGTAAATTAGGTGCCTGTCACTTGGTGATTGAAGCTCTTCAAACGCGTATTCCTGAATTGAAATTGTCGGAAGATCAGGTTCGGAATGCCCAACAAGCGCGAACAAGTTTGGAACAATTTCAGCAGTCTTGGCGCGAACAATTACAAGAAGATAAACGCGTACACAAGCTAGAAGCTGTGCGCTTTCGACCCAAAGATACCACCTATAAAACCTTAAGAGGCTTATGAAACCCATTTTGCAAAGTATACAAAAGACCATTATCGAAGATCTTCAAAAAGAGCTTATGTTTAAAACTGTTTCGTTTATTCCTGAAACCTTCGATGCTTTGGAAACAAGGAGTAAAGTGGCTTCGCTAAACTCCTTGCAGCTTTATCTATCGACGCCTTTTCCTGTAGAAACCGTTTCAAACATTTCGGAGTTATGTTGGGAAAAATTGTCCTTGCAGTGTACGCTCATACGAAAGCATTTAAGTGCCGAAAAAGGTTCCTTTCTCGATCTTGCAGAACAAATTTGCTACTTTATTTCGCATAAAAAGTTTGAACATGATCAATGGGAAGGCTGCTTTATTTTAGAACCCAAAAACCCTTGGAAATGGTTGGAAGTAGACAATGGATTGGCCCTTCAAATGCATTTCATAAGTTCTCAATTTTCACTTATTTTTTAATATGAAAATCACCTTAAATGAACATGTTTTGTGTGGCGGAAATTTGGCGAATGAAATACCTTCTCGGTTTGAAATTAGTAGTCAAAGAAATCTGCAAATTGTAAAAGCAATTCGAGCGACCTTTAGCCAAACCTGTAATCGTGGAAATCTGCAAACAAAGCTGGTTTTTGAAGTGGGTCGTAAACATCGATCTCAGCAAGACGCTGCTCAACATGCCTTAGTGCACGCAAGCGAATTACAGCAGGCAAATGGTGTGTTGCTGCTTGATTTTGAGGATAAAGCTCATCGATGTTTTCAGCTTGAATCAGCGACTTTGTATCGCGTTCAAACACATTATAAAGGCAACGCTTCTTATACATTATATGAAATTTACGGAGGAGAATTACATGCAAACCATTGAAGATAATAATGCCCTTTGGGACGCTTTATATGAGCAAATTGACAAGATCCATTCGTTAGAATGGGACCTAAAAGAAGTGAAAGAACAATTAGAGAATTTGAGGCATTAATATGACTTGGTATTTAAGCTATCAGGGGGTAAAAAAACCGTTAGCGGAGTGGCATATTTATGATGTAAATCGTCGTGTTTTAAATCAGGGAACTGATACGCTTTCTTTTAAAACGGAAGCCAATAATGTACCCTTTAAATGTGATGAAACTATCGAAATTTTTAAAGATGAAACGCGTTGGTTTTGCGGAAGAATCGTGCAAATACCTTGTCAATTTTCTGTAAACGAAGAAAGCAAATCGTATAGAGTTTCTGGCCCCAATTGGTACTTGGAGCATCTTATTTTTCAGCAATCTTGGCAGTATTTTAAGGGTGCTAACGATGAAGAAATGATTTCGATCCCAAGGAGTTTGTGTCAATTAGGACAATCAGAGGACGGAAATGCCATGGATGCAAAAAATTGCTTAACAAACATTATTCAGTATTGTATTCAGCATGGAGCAGCTTTGCAATTGGGGAAAATCGAAGGTTTTGATTTTTTCTTTCCTTGCGAAACCATTAAAGATTGTAGTTGTATGGAGGTCATCCAGAAGCTTCTTCGATGGACTCCAGATGCGATTTGTTGGTTTGATTACACGGCTGCAAAACCTACGTTTAACATTTCTCGGCAAGCCTTTTTAGAATCTATGTCTTTATCCCTTCAACGTTTAAGTCAATTTTCTTTAACGCCACGTAACGATTTAAAGCTGAACGGTGTTGTTTTAAAATACGAACATTCAAATTCGAACGAAAAGGGTACTTGGAAAACAACTACGGTTGATGTTTTTCCCAAAAATTGCCCTAGTGATGCGATGAATACGCTCATTTTGACGATTGAGTTGGAAGGGACTCATACGCATATTCAAGAGCAGTGGGTTCAGGTGCAGCCGATTCAAACCCATTCCGTTGATTGGTGGAAGCAGCATTTCCCAACTTTGCAAGCGATTCCTGACACGGATATTCAACTTGAATCGGTTCAGCGAACGACGAAATTGCCTAATGAGTTGCTGGAGGGGGCCATTGCGCCTTGGATGCAGTGTAAAGCACAATACGAAACCATAACTGCAACTATTAGTTACAAAACGAATGACACGCAAGTAGCACATCAATTATTTGCATTGAAAATTTGTAGTACGGATGCTGTTTCGAAAACCTATCGCAATTGTGTTTATCTTACGGAAGGTGTAAAGCCTCCCAAAAATTTAGCAAAAATCCTCTACGAGTCGACACAATGTTTGCAATATGAAGGTTCGGTGCAATTTGAGTGTGAGGAATTAGAATCGTCTTTTTTAGGCAAGAAACTGAATTTTTTACAGGGTGATAAAACCTGGGAATCGCTTCAAGTTCCTATCCAAGAAGAACGTATGCATTTGGATTCTGGTACGGTACAACTTAAATTTGGTGCACCTAAGCATTTGGGGCCAAATGATCTAATTCAATTGATGCGCGCCAATCGGCTGCGTACGATTTCCAATGATCCTCATATGCGTTTTGCTCAAAAAGCTTCAGGTCAGTCCCGTACCTATTTCCCGCATTTAACGCCCATTATCAATTCAAGCTGTAACCAAGGAACCTATTCGCAACTAACCTTAAAAAGCGCAGACAAAACCATTTCTATCGACGCTGCCAGCTTACCACCTAACACGCAAATGTCTTTAAAGCCGTTTGATGTTGTCGAATCCGGTGTTCTTAAGAAAATTTGGCTGCTTTCTTCCTAAACCTTTTTATTTATGTCTACAATAAAACCTTTTAGAACTTTTGTTTCGCCTTATGGTGTTACGACGAGACGTTTTGTTTATCCTCATCTTGGAACTAAAAAATGCGATACCATTACCCATTTGGATATTCCAACTATTGTGCGTTGTTATTGGCTTCTCGCAAAGCTTACCATTAATTATCATTATCAAATTAATGATTTTTCCATCCAAAATACAGTACGTTTAGATGCAACACCGTTTACGCTTTTGGAGCGAATTGCTTTAAAAGATTATGGCTTGCATACGGAATTTTCAGATGATGATTTGGAGATTACAACCGAATGCCATTTTTATCCTGCCCAAGTATTTACGACCAAAAGCACCTTGGATTGGCCACAAAGTGTTGCTTTACAAACTTTGTTAACCGAAAACTCGCCGCTTTTATGGCGCCCAATAGAGCGTGATCGTACTGAAACATTAAGCTTGCGCTTGGATTTTAAGGAAGCTGCCAATAATGAGGATTTTTCCTTAACCACAAGTGATTGGTTGGACGAACGTCACAATAATCCTTTGCTAGATTCGTATACAGCCACTTTTCTTAATTCCTCAGTTACCTTTCGCTTGCGAACACCCTATCCAAAGGAAATTGAAGGTAAAATCCATAAAATCGAAATTCTTCCCGAATTTTTTACTGTAGAGTAGGGGGGAT
>CAZIZB010000003.1:0-22897 GCA_964543635.1 uncultured Opitutales bacterium
TATTTAAATCTTTACAGGAAAAGCTTAATGAAAATAAAAATTTTTTAAATTTTGTTGTGTTTAATGAGACATTTTTTTGTAAAAAGATGCCTTTAATTAAGGAAACTTTTGAAAGGATAGAATCACAAATAAAAGATGTTTCTTTAAGAAATAAAAATGCAATTATATACGTAAATTTTTTAAAGCAAGAAAAAGAAACATTACCTAACGAAAAAATATTACAGATATACACAAAAACGGCTAAGTACAAGCAAGAAGATAGTTTTGTAGTAAATGATATGTTTAATCTTGATAAAATAATGGGATCTTATTTGGAATCTATAAAGGCATTAGTTGCTGAAAATAAAGAACAAGAAATAAATGTATTAAGTAATTTTAATAAAAATTATTATGGTGGACAAGAAATGACATGTTATTACAAAACTTCTTATTATACAGAAGTTGGAGATGAATTTTTAAAACAAGATAAATTTATATATATGATGGGTGATGGAAAAGATCATGATATAGCCAAAACCCCCTTAAGTAGTGATATGTATCTACACAGATTTGTTCTGACGTATTACGTCAAACAAGGGGGAGTGACTTTATCGAAAATGAAGATGGATTTAAGTCCATATATCATATAATTGTTTCAAATACAATTGCTCTTTCATGTCCTATGTTTTCAATGATGGTTCCTTCTGGAAAAATTATAATACATGTAGATTCGTATGATTCATTTCCTGGTTTGTTTTATCGTTCATTTACAACTTTATATTACTTGCGGCAAAATGGGGGTGTTTTCGTGCTTCTTTATTGAAATGTCGTGATTCTTATGAGGATGATGCGAAAAAAGCAAGAGGTGAGAATGTTGTAAAGCCGAAAAATTCCAATGAAAAAATAATATTTGAGGAACAAGATTTGTCATATGCATATAAAATGACAGATATCAAAATGGGATTAAATGAAAAACAAATGATGTTTTTGTTGCGGGCACCAAGTTTGAAATTTATTACAAATTTTTTTACTTTATAATTGCATTTGGAAGAAAAGTGTTTTTACTTAAAGGAAATTAATACGCTTAGGTGGTGGAATGGTAGACACACACGTTTGAGGGGCGTGTGCCGAGAGGCGTGGGGGTTCGAGTCCCCTCTTAAGCACCATTTTTTTATGTTAGATATTCATTATTTTCGTGTAGCATTTGATGAAATTCAGCGTGGAATTTCAAAGAAGCATTTTGTTTGTGATTTGGAAAAAGTTCGTCACTTGGATCAGGAACGCATTGCTTGTTTGAAAGCTTTCGAAGCCGCTCGGGCTCAACAGCAAGCGGCTAACAAATCCATGGCTCAGCTCGATAAAAAATCTGAAGATTTTCGTAAGGCTATTCAAGAATTAAAGGCCTTGTCGGAGCAAGTAAAACAGTTGGAAGAGGCGCATAAAAATGCCGAGCAAGCATTTCAAAAAGAGTGGTTAGCGATTCCTAACATTCCGGATCCTTCTGTACCTGTAGGCCAAACGCCTCAAGATAATGTAGAGCTTTATCAGTGGCAACCTTCAACTGCGCCATTGGATACTGCTTGTCCGCATTATGAAATTCCTAATTTTCAAAAATGGTTAGATTTTACGCGCGGTACAAAAGTTATGGGAGCTGGCTTTCCATTTTATACAGGTCCTGTAGCGCGATTAGTGCGTGCATTGGTGGCTTTTTTCCTCGAGGAAGCTCACAAAAATGGCTATATGGAGCTTTTGACGCCGCTTTTGGTTAATGCGGCAAGTGCAACAGCCACAGGACAATTGCCAGATAAGGAAGGCATGATGTACGCAACGGATGAAGGTTATTTGATTCCGACAGCCGAAGTGCCGATTACGAATTATTTTCGTGATGAAATCTTTTCGGAAGCAGATTTGCCAAAAAAATATTGTGCTTATTCAGCTTGTTTTCGCCGTGAGGCAGGTAGTTGGGGAAAAGATGTTCGTGGCTTGAATCGCTTACATCAATTTGATAAAGTTGAGTTGGTTCAGTGGGTACATCCAGAAAAAAGCATGGAAGCGCTCGATCTTTTGCGAAAGGATGCAGAAGGTTTGATTCAAAAATTGGAATTGCCATATCGTGTTTTAGCGATTTGTACGGGCGATATGGGCTTCCCGCATGCCAAACAATATGATTTGGAAGTTTGGTCGGCAGGACAAAAACGTTGGTTGGAAGTGTCCAGTTGTAGCTGTTTTACAGATTTCCAAGCGCGCCGTGCCAATATTCGTTTTCGTGACAAAGATGGTAGCTTGAAATTTGTCCATACATTGAACGGTTCCGGTTTGGCTGTTCCACGTATCCTAGCTGCCATTTTAGAAAATAATTACGATGGCAAGGGTACTGTAAGAATTCCGTCCATTCTTCATAAGTGGTTACCTGAAAAAGAAATTAGGTTTTAAGGGTTGGTAATTAGTAAAACTTTTAAAATTATAGGGTAGATAGCTCCTTGAGGCTTGGGTGATGGCTTTGAAAGTGGTTATAAAAATAGTCTAGAAAAACTATTTCCGGGCTTGCGCTTAAGTTTGAAACTGTTTTACTAAAACTTATTAAGAAAATTAAAACATATTAAAGGTAGGTTTTTTAATGAAACTAATTTTTATAACGGGTGGGGTAGTGTCCTCTTTAGGAAAGGGGTTAACAGCGGCTTCTTTAGGTGCACTTTTAGAAAATCAAGGTTTTAAGGTTGGTTTGCAGAAAATGGATCCTTACTTAAATGTAGATCCAGGAACGATGAATCCTTGCCAGCATGGTGAAGTTTATGTACTCAAAGATGGGGCCGAAACGGACTTAGACTTAGGACATTATGAACGGTTTACGCATGTTGAACTTTCGCGTAAAAATAGTGTTTCTTCAGGGAAAATTTACGAAACGATTTTGCAGAAGGAGCGTAATGGCGACTATTTAGGCAATACCGTACAAGTGATTCCACACGTTACAAATGAGATTAAAGAGCGTATTTTTGCAGGCGCTAATGCGGATACAGATATCTTAATTACGGAAATAGGAGGGGTCGCTGGAGATATTGAAGGGCTTCCGTTTTTAGAAGCCTTACGTCAAATTGCACTTGAATTAGGGCATGAAAACGTTCTGTTTATTCATGTGACCTTGTTACCGTTTTTGAAGGCATCTTCGGAATTAAAGAGTAAGCCTTCGCAACAGAGTGTGGCTAAATTGCGTGAAATCGGTATTCAGCCGGACATCTTAATTTGTCGAACGGAAGTTCCCATGGATGATACCATTCGTGAAAAATTGAGTTTGTTTTGTAATGTTCCAAAGTCGGCTGTCATTGAAGAACGCGATGTGGAACATTCTATTTATGAATTGCCGCTTTGCTTGCATCGCGAACATTTAGATGCGCTTGTGTTAGCGAAATTAGGTCTACCTTTTGAAGATAAGCCTTTAGACATTTGGGAAGATGTGGTTCGGAGAATTTTAAATCCGAAGACGGAAACCACGATTGGTGTAGTTGGAAAATATACCGATCTCCAAGATGCTTATAAATCGATTTACGAGGCGCTTTTTCATGCAGGCATTGCAAATGAATGTAAGGTGCATATTCGTACGATAGATGCGGAAAAATTAGAAAATACGAATGATGTTTCCTGTTTGGAAGGCTTAAATGGTATTTTAGTGCCTGGAGGTTTTGGTACGCGCGGTATTGAGGGAAAGATGTTGGCGATCCGTTATGCACGTGAAAATAAAATTCCTTTTTTAGGGATTTGTTTAGGTATGCAGTTGGCTGTTGTCGAATTTGCGCGACATGTATTGGATTATGCCGATGCCAATAGTACTGAAATGGATCCACAAACTACGCATCCAGTGATTAGTTTGATGGAACAGCAAAAAAGGCAATCAGGAAAAGGCGGTAACATGCGATTAGGCGCAACACCTTGTTTGTTAAAGGCTGGAAGTTTGATACAATCGGTTTATCAAAGCGATACGGTTTCTGAGCGTCATCGTCATCGTTATGAGTTTAATACAGATTATAAAGATGCGTTTGAGGCTAAAGGTATGATTATTTCTGGGGAGCATCCGGACTATCAATTAACAGAGGCCGTGGAAATTCCAGAACATCCTTGGTTTATTGGAGTGCAATATCATCCGGAATTTCAATCTAAACCGCATCAACCCAATCCGTTGTTTGTTCATTTTGTTCAAGCTAGTTTGAAGCGTTAAAGCTTTTACAAACTATTTTCAAAACTTTATAAAGAGGTGCTTGACAAAACCTGGGAGGCTTTGTACAAAAAGGTATGACTGAAAAAACTCTTGTTTTATTAAAACCGGATTGTATGCAAAAAAATGTGGCGGGTATTGTTATTGCTCGCTTGCAAGAAAAAGGTTTACGTATTGTTGCCTGTAAAATGTTAGCGCTTACGGAAGCAATTTTGCGTGACCATTATGATTTTTTGGCTGACAAACCCTTTTTTCCAAATATTTTAAGTTATATGCAGGAATGTCCTGTTTTAGCGCTTGTTTTAGAAGGCGAGGATGCTATTGCAACAACGCGAAATTTAATGGGGCCAACAGATTCTTCGATTGCGCCCAAGGGAACCATTCGTGGAGATTTTGGGGTAGATAAGTCACGTAACGTGATTCATGCTTCCGATAGTGAAGCTTCTGCTAAAAAAGAAATTGAGCGGTTTTTCACAAAAGAAGAGGTTTTTGCATAAAGATGGAAATTTTACCTGGATGTTTCTTCCCAACGGAAGTCGTTTTTCTTGATAATAGTGAAATTTATTTACAGACTTTTGAACTTTTCTTTGAAAGGCATTTAAAACACATCAAACTTAAGACGTTTTCAAAGCCGCAAGACGCTTTGGATTATATTGCATCGAAACCAAAACCAAATTTTGAGCAGTTCTTCCAGCCAGAAGATACGTTTTGTTCAAATTGTTATGCGATGAAATTAAATATGTTTTCATTGCACAAAATGATTTATGATCGCAGCCGTTTTTCTCAAATTTCCACAATTATTGCGGATTATAATTTGGGAGCAGATCAGATGAATGGCGTTGAGTTTTGTCAAAAGGTTGATGGTGAAAATATTCAAAGAATATTGTTTACTGAAGAACGGGGACGAAATTTTGTTATTCAGGCATTTAATGAAAATTATATTCAAAAGTATATTTCTAAGGAAAAAGTTCATGATTTGAAGGTGATACAAGATCTTGTTCATCAATCTCAAGAGCGTTATTTCTTTGAAAATACAAAGTCGATACAAATTGCGCTTAAGAAGAATCCTGATTTTCCTTTGGCGATTTATTCTGAGGCTTTTCAATCCTATTTCCGAAGCTTTTTAGAGAAAAATAATATAAGCGAATATTATTTATTAGATGCGGTAGGAAGTTATTTGATGGTTGATAAGGAAAATTGTATAAAAATACTTTTTGTGCAAAACGAAGATCAATGTCGCGCTAATTATCTTGAACAAAAGGAGGAGGTCGATTCCGAACTTCGTGAAAAATTAGAGGTGGGTGAAGTGGTTTATTGTAATACAAGTTTTTGGACGCAAGAAAATAAGAAGGCCAATTCACTTTTCGTTCCAGCAGAATGTATACAAGACCCTCAATCTGGAGCTAAATTCTATTGTGCCTGTTTGCAAAATGTTGATTTTATTGATGCATCAAAAATTGCATTAGAAAATGCTTAAATAAGCCTAAATAAAAATCCTGCAAAACCTATACGGTTTGCAGGTTTTTTTATAAATTTTTCTTCTTTTTAGGAAATGTAAACCAAAATAAAAATGTTGTTATTAAAAGTAGAAGTGCGATTACCATCAAGCTGATTTGGTAGGCTATTTTCGCAGAATAAATAGGAGTAAAATGGTCGATAATCCACCCAGATCCGGATTGTACAAAACCGCAAAACCACATAATGATCATATTAACAACGGCAATAGAACTTGCATTTGCTCGCGGTGGATTGAGTTCTGCACAAGCGATAAAACTGATGACTTGTCCACTGGATGCAATGCCCAATAATCCCAATAAAATAGCAAGCCCTAAAAAGGAAACATTTTCTAACACTAAGAGCCAAAGAAATAGTATTGTTGTTGCTAATCCGCTTATAACTAGAGGCAATTTTCTTACCTTAAAGGTGTCGGAAATCCAGCCTAAAATAGGTGCTCCCAATGCCCAGCTTAAGTAAAGGATGGCTGTTAATTGTACGGCTTGATTATTTGTGAAATTATGACTTTTGGTGAAGTAAGGAATGGACCAAAAATCTGCAAATACAGCCAAAGGCATGAAAAGGGCCCCTCCTAATAGTCCTAATGTCCAGGAATGTCCTTTTTTAGCGACACATAGGAGATTGTCTTTACATTGAATCCAAATGTGTTTTCCGCGTGGTTTTGGCACCCAATCCGGATTGTTAGGAATAAAAATGAGTAGTAAAAAGGTAACAAAAATTCCAAAACCAAAAGAAAACCACCAAATGTTTTTCCAGCCACAAGCTGAATTGATCCACGAAAGGGAGGATTGTGCGGCGATTGCTCCAATGAGGCCTAACGCAGTTGTAAGGCCAGAGAGCATAGCTAGACGTTTTTTAGGAAACCAAATGGTACATAAATACATGACGCCAACAAAACCAAAAGCGGATGAAAAGCCCATTAAAAAGCGCCCTAAGCCAAAGCAAAACAAGCTTTCAGTCGGTAATAAAGGCAGTAAACAGCTAAAGGTTAAGATAAGGCTTGCAGGTAAAAATAATTTTCGACTTCCACACGTATCAAATAAAGGTCCGACAACGAGTTGCATGGGAGAATAGGCCATTAAATACATGCCTACTGCGGCTGCAACTTCTGTTGCGGTTGCTGAGAAATTAGCTTCTAATTCTGTTTCGATAACACTTGGAACGACACGTACATAATACTCGTAAAGGTAAAATAATGATCCCGTCATCCAAATAATGTACGCTCGTAATCCTCCTTTTTTCATAAAGAATAGTTCTATAAGATCCCGTTTTTGCCGTCAAGTTGAAATTTGGGATTAAGAGATTTGGAGGGTCTAAGCTCTTAAATAGTTGGAACCTTAGCTGGCTGAAATTTTTATTAAAATAAACATTGCTTTTATATTTATTAGAGGTACAATAAAGGCGTATGAATGAGTCGTCTATCATAATTACAGGAGTGCACTTGTCTTTGACGGATGCGATTAAAAATGCAGTTAATGAAAAAATGTCAAAATTGTTTCTGCATGAGCCATCTATTATTCGTGTTCGCGTGGAATTAGTGCAAGATGTACACAAGAAGGATCAAGGGGAATTTATGGCTAAAGGCTATATTGAAATCCAAGGCCCTGCGCTTGTGGTTGCTGTTTATTCTGAAAACCTTTACAAGGCAATTGATCTCTTACAAGATAAATTGCAACGTAAGATTAGGCGCCGTTCGCGTTTATTAAAAGTTAAAAGAAAACAGGTTTTAGTTAATTAAATTTTTTAGCAAGTGTCATTCTAAGCCTTCCTTATGGGAGGTTTTTTTATGCGCAGAAGCCGAGAATGCCTTGAATAATGAAGTCGGCGGAAAGTGCCAAAAGAATAATACTACTTAATTTAAATAAGATGAGTAAGGTGTAGTAGCTTAAAAATTTTGAAGACCAGGCAGCGACGAAGAAAAGGCTGTAAAAAGTTGTCATAATAAGTAGAAGTGCCAAAAATACCCAAAATGATTCGAGAGAATTTGTAGCGTTTGCTTGGGCAATGAGAACGGATGAAATCGCTCCTGGGCCCGAAATCATAGGAAACGCTAAAGGTACAACAAGCATGGTTTCGGAAAATGTTTGCGAAGTTTGTGGAGCGTTTTTTAACATTTGTAATCCCATGCGACCAATGACGATTCCGCCTGCAATACGAAAAGCATCTAAATTAATGCCTAACGCACTTAGAAGTTTTATTCCGAAAAATGCGGTTATTAAAAGGATTAAGAGTGCAATATGGCAAGCTTTTCGAGATAATTCCCAGCGTTGTTGTGGGGTATAGTGCGGCGTCATTGCAATAAACAATGCCACATAAATAAGCGGCGCACTTGCTATAAAAAACAAACTATACGTTTTTAAGAAAAAGTGCATCGCTAATTAGAAAAATAAACTATGGTACTTAATCTTCAAATGTACCATCTGGCTTAATGCCAAGTTGACGCAATTGAGAGATGAGCTCCATTTTTTCCTGTTTGCGATTCGGTTTTTGGAAAACTTCAAAACCAACATCCAATTGTTCAACTTCGCCTTCTAAGAAGCCTTTAAATTGACGCAAACGCGTTGGATGGCGCATTTTACGGAGCGCCTTGGCCTCAATTTGACGAATACGTTCACGGGTAACATTGAAGGTTTTTCCAACTTCTTCCAAGGTTCTGCTATACCCATCATTTAAACCAAAACGTAGCGAAAGAACATTACGTTCGCGATCGGTTAAAGTATTTAACACTGCAAGGAATTTTTCCTTTAGCATGTTATAAGCTGTTGTATCGGAAGGATTATCAGCGCTTTTATCTTCGATGAAATCTCCAAAACAGCTGTCCTCACTTTCACCCACTGGGCTTTGCAAAGAAATCGGTTGTTGCGCCATTTTAATAATGGATTCGATGCGACTTACAGGAACTTGCAATTCCTCTGCAACCTCTTCTGGTGTTGGGTCGTATCCTAATTCCTGTACTAATTGTTTTTGTACCTGAATAACCTTGTTTAAGGTTTCGATCATGTGAACTGGAATGCGAATCGTTCGTGCTTGATCGGCGATAGAACGCGTAATGGCTTGACGAATCCACCATGTTGCGTACGTTGAGAACTTGTAACCTCGGCGGTATTCGAACTTTTCTACAGCCTTCATCAATCCCATATTACCTTCTTGAATGAGATCTAAGAAGGACAAACCACGATTGGTATATTTTTTCGCAATACTAATAACGAGACGCAAATTGGATTCAACCATTTCGGTTTTTGCCAAATGCGCTTCCTTCATATGCTTGCGTACTGAACGAACAATTTCAATTAATTCTTCTGGCTTTAAGCGCAACTCACATTCAATTTCATGCAAGCGTTGCTTCATTTTGTCCGCATCAATGGTCTTGAACTTTACACTGTTGGCATTACGTTGAACGGAATGGAGACAGTCGTGAATCGTTTCAATTTCGCGAATAAGCGGCGAAAACTGATTTAAAAATTCTTCAAAAACTTTTAATTTAAAGCAGAACTTTTTGAAAATAGGTTTTAACTGTGCTTCATATTTTTTATAACGTGCAAACAGCTTAGTGCGAGATTCTTCGTCGCTTGCAGCCAGATATTCTTGCCAGATTTTATTGAGTTGATCACCTAAGGAGTCACATTGGGCGATTAATCTTTCTAAGCCTTGATAATAATCTTCACGGCTTTCAATCTTTTTGTCGACAACAATGCGATCAAAACGTTCGTCATGACGTAATAACTTATTGGCTAAATCCCGTTGAAAATTGAGCGATAAAGCAACAGAAAAAAGCTTGTCCTGTGCAGCGTATTCTGCCTTTTCGATACGTTTAGAAATTTGAACTTCTTGGTCGCGAGAAAGCAGTGGTACTTGCCCCATTTGTTTCAAGTACATGCGAACAGGGTCCTCTAAGTTCTCTTCTGCAATTTCTGCATTCTTTTCTTGTTCTGCAGCTTCTTCTTTTTGACGTTGTAATTCCGCTTCCTCACTATCGAGAATATCGATTTCTAAATTTTCAAGAATATTGATAACATTTTCGATTTCATCGGCCTTTTTGACACTTTCAGGCAAATGACGATTAATATCTTGAACTGTTAAGAAGCCTTGTTGTTTAGCGAGCGCAATGAGCTGGCGAATTTTTTCATTTAAAATTTCGCTTGCTTTAATAACTTTTACTTTACGTTGTATGACCATTCGAGAAATTTTTTGAGGTTATTGTTCGTTTAAACAAATAGATGTGGAAACAGTAGCTAGTTCCTTTTTATATTTGATTCGCTCCATTTGATATTTTTTTACAAGTTCTGCATTGATGTTAGAACTTTTTATGATTTCTTTGTCAATGTTAGAAATTATTTTTTTTAAAAAACGCCTATAAAAGAGTTGTAATAAAAGGGTTAAGGTTTCTTGTTCGGATTCAGTATTTAAGGGTGTTGCCAAGATTTGACACCAAATTTCTTCTTCTTGAGTTGTTAGTTGCCAATGATCGCGGTTATTCAGTGGTTCAATCCCATTTTCTGTAAATTCATTGATGATTTTTAGCAACAGCTGACCTTCGGGAGAATCATTGTGAATCCAGTCAAATGAAAGAACCTGTAGAATTTGCTGTGTCCAATGCGGTGCATGGAAAAGAAAACAAAGCAATTGTCCTTCTAGTGATTGCGTAAAAACCTCTGTTTTAATCACTTGCTTTGCAGGTTGTTGTTTAGGTGCAGTTTTTGTGCCTAAACGACGAAAATCTTCTTCTAGAATTTTGGGAGGAATACTTAATTCTTGCGATAAGGCTTTTAGCAGTTCAAATTGAAGAACAGCAGAATTGCAGCGAGCCATAATGTCAAACGTAAATTGAATCACTTGACGACGTATTTGTTCTTTATCTTCGCTAAATTTAGAAAAAACATTTGCGAAAAATGGGATAGGTAGTAATGTTTGTTGCGTTAAAGATTGTAGACGTTCTGGAGCCTTATAAAAGCTTGTATCTGGATCTTCACCATCTGCTAATAGGTAGTAACTTAGGGATAATTCAAGTGGGATCCCCAATTCCATTAAACGCATGCCGGCTTTTATTCCCGCTTTATCGCCATCAAATAGTCCGATAATAGGCAAGTCGTAACGTTTTAGAATTTTTAGCTGTTCTTCGGTTAAACCGGTTCCTTGAGGTGCTATAGTAGTTTTTAGACCGCATTCCCAACAGCGAATGACATCCAATGGGCCTTCAACCAAGTAAAAATGCGTCGTTCCGGGTTCAATAGATTGACGGGCTCGAAATAAATTAAACAACTCACGACCTTTAACAAAAATAGGAGTTTCGGGTGAATTTACGTATTTAGCCTCGCGAGTAGGATCATTAGGTAGATCAAGAAAAGGAAGCAAACGTCCTGAAAAAGCAATTACACGTCCTTGAATATCGTGAATCGGTAACATTAAACGCCCTTGATAGCGGCAGACGAGCGGATGCGTAGCTGATTTTGATTTATAGAAAATACCGCTTTGTTCCAATTGTTCGCGCAAAAATCCTTGTTTTTGTAAGTGTTTATAGAGTAGGGTAGGATCAACCGGAGCGAAACCCACATTAAAGCTTTTAGCCGTATCTAATTTAAATTTGCGTTCATGTTCCCAATAATTTTGAACTTTTAAGCCGATGTCTGATTTTTCCCAGAAACATCGTTCAAAGAATGCTGCACTTTGGGTATAAATGTCGAAAAGAAGCTTTTTAGGTGCGTAAGGTGATGTGGCTTGCTGCTTTGTTGCGTGCGCGTATTCTACGGGGATATTAAAGCGGTCACAGAGCCATTCAACCGTTTCCGAAAATGTTAATTGTTCTTTTAGTTCCAGAAAGCGAAACAGGTCACCTGCATAACCACTGCTGAAGCATTTGAAAATGTTTTTCTGTGGATCGACAAAAAAAGAAGGTGTTTTTTCGTGAGAGAAAGGACTGAGGCCCTTTAAATAGTGCCCAGATGGCTTTAATTGTACATAAGGACTGACCACATCAACAATAGAGACTTGTTGACGAATACGTTCCAGACACTGTTGTGAAAAATAGGGCATGATTATTTAGGGGCAAGTTGTTTGTAGAGAAGTAATCCGAATGCCAACATCAGTAAATTCGGAAACCAAGCTGCCATAAGAGGCGATAGTGTGTTTTGTGTACCCAGCATGCGTCCAATACTACAGACGATATAATAAACAAAAAATAAACCAGCGGCCTTAGATACTCCTACCATAGGGTTTGTTCGTACGCCTTTTAGGGAAAAAGGAATAGCGAGCAATACCACCATAAAACAGATAAGCGGGCTCGATAAAATAGAATAATATTTAATCTGATGCTCTAGGAAACGAGGATGATTTTTCGGTACAAATGATAGAATTTCCTTTAATTCGTGTGCTCCTAAGTATTTTAGAGGTTTATGGATGAAAGTCATCAAATTGGGATTTTCAGAACATTTAAAGGTCCATTGTTCGAAGGGCATAAAACGTTCGGGTACATAGGTATGCGTGTCAAAGAACCAATGTTTGCCATTCTTGAAAATCCATTCGCGGTTTTGGGAATCATAAGCGATAGTTTCCGCAGTAATACGTTCGGTTTCGTTTCCTTGTGTATTGATTTTGGATAAGCTTACAAATTTTCCGCAATTACTATATAAGCTAAATTGTGAAATATGCCACAAACGTCCTTCTTTAGCATTGTGCAAACACAAATGGGATTGTACACCAATAGCATCGGCATTACCTGTACGTCGTTTTTGATCGTTGTAATCAATTTGTTGAATAATTTTTTGAGCCCCATCGGATGCTTTAGGTAATAAGTACGCATTAAAAACCGCCATTAATCCCATTAATACGAATGCCGCTCCCCAAAAACTGCGAGTAATTTGGAAAACCGTCATTCCGGAGGCGCGCATCGCAACGACCTCATTATGGGCTTGCATATCGTTTAAAACGTAGAGTACAGAAATGAAAAATGAAATGGGCAGTACCGTACAGAAGCAATTCGGGATGATATAGGCATAATATAAAAGTAAAGTTGAAAGGTCAGCGCCTCGCTCTAAGAAGTTTTTTAAGTTTTTGTACATGTCTTCAAGGAGCAAAATTCCAAGAATAAGCATGAGCGTCACACCGAAGGTTTTTAACCATTCTTTAAGGATGTAGCGATCGATAATGATGAGTTTCATATAAAATCAGCGTTCTAGAATGGCGACACATTCCATATGTTTGGTTTGCGGGAACATGTCAAAGGGTTGAATACATTTACAGGTATAATGCGACGCTAACGTTAACAAACGATTTAAATCACGTGCTTGTGTATCGGGAGCACAAGAAATATACGCAATGACTTTTGGGTTATACGCTAACAATTGCTTAAGAAAGTCTTCTGAAGTACCTTTGCGTGGCGGATCCATAATAACCAGTGACTGATCAGCAGAAAAGTGGACATCTTTGAAGATGGTGGTTGCATCTCCTGAGACAAAAGTGCCATTGGTTAAATGATTTTCGTTCATGTTCTTTTTCGCTAAAATGATGGCTTTCTCATCAATTTCAATGCCCAAAAAACGTTCTACTTGTTTGGCTAAACAGATGCCAAAAACACCAACGCCACAATACGTATCCACGAGGTATTTAATATCAGCCTTTTCTTGTAGATAATTTTTTAGGAAATTGAGGATGGCATCAAGAATGTACGGATTGTTTTGAAAAAAACTACCGGCAACAAATTGAAATCGTAAATCTTGAACAATAGCCTCACAGGTGGCCTTGAAATTCGTTTGAATCCCACTTGCATCTTCACGTAAGAGTAGGGTTCCATTACGAACATCCGATGATTGTACCTCTTGGCGAATTTCTGGTAAGTGTGCATTAATTGCTTCGCTAGCAATTGGACATTGAGGAACATCTACAATCTTTCGGTTGCCATTTTCCAAGAAGCCAATGGGGCAATGGGGGCCTCTTCGTTCGAAATGCGGGGTTAGCTTGGTTCGATAAGCATACGTTTTTTCAGAAGGAACAACCGGATTTACTGTTGTTTGTACCTTGCCAATCCGTTCCATACAATCTCTAACTTGTTGTTGCTTCCAACGCAGCTGTTCTTCATAAGACATATGTTGGTATTGGCAGCCACCGCACTGTCCGAATAAGGGACAACGAGCTTCAATTCTTTGTGGAGAGGGCTTTAGCACTTCTATCAAATCTGCTTCGGAGTAATTCTTATGATTGCGATAAATACGAACCCGAACCGTTTCTCCTGGAATGACAAATGGAACCATTATTGTCCAGTTATTATGACGACCAATCCCACGTCCCTCATTGGTTAAGGTTTGAACCTCAATCTCAAGTTCTTCGTGATACGCAAAGGGTTCTGCAACAAATTTTTTCGGTGGTAATCGGTTCATAAAAGGCCTCTCGAAGAAGGTTGTTGGACGAAGTCTAGAAATGTTTGTCGGATGGTTTCAAAAGATCCTTTTTCAAGGGATTTCTGAATATTTTCAATGGCCTGAGTCCGATTTAAGTTGGACTCATAAAGCTGTTTGAAGAGTTGCTTAATGTAGATACGTTCTTCATCCGAAAAGCCTTGCCGTAAAATACCGATACGGTTGTAACTCTTAGCGATGGCTGGTACCCCAAAGGCAATCATAAACGGTGGAATATCCTTTTTTAGGAACGAATGTGCACTGAGCATGGCAAAGGTTCCAATACGGCAAAATTGATGGATCGAGGAGTTGCCACCGATATTGGCGTGATCTCCTACTTGGACATGCCCTCCCATAGCAACCTGAGCACTTATAATGATGTCATTTCCCAAGCAACAATCATGACCCACATGAGAAAAAGCTAGAATGTAGTTGCGATCGCCAATAACCGTTGCATCGCCATCATTGGTAGCGGTATGAATGGACGTATATTCACGAAAGGTATTCCCATTTCCTATCTTTAGAAAACAGATGCCGCCTTTATGTTTTAAATCATGCGTTTTAGCCCCAAGAAAACTATAAGGATAGATAACGTTATCCGTGCCCAATGTCGTATATCCATCGATCGTAGCGTGATGTTCAACGATGCAGTTATCGCCAAGCGTTACATTAGGACCTATAAAAGCATACGCACCAATTTGAACATTGTTGCCTAATTGGGCTTTAGAATCAACAATAGCTGTTGGATGAATGGCCATGGTAGTCTTCATTTATTTGCAATCATAAACATTAATTCTGCCGAAGAGACAAGCTTTTCTCCAACAAAACATTCTGCAGCTGCCTGTCCGATACGATTATTTTTGATTTTTAGCAATTTTACCTCTATGCGTAATTGATCACCGGGTTGAACAACGTTTCGAAATTTGACTTTGTCGGCACTCATGAAAAAAGCAGCAGTTGTTTTTTCAGAAGATTCCAGGGAGATCCCCATCAACAAACCTGCGGCTTGTGCCATAGCTTCCAATTGTAATACGCCTGGAAAAACAGGATTTTCGGGAAAGTGCCCTGTAAAACACGGCTCATTAATACTTATGTTTTTTATGGCTACGAGCGTATCGTTGGTAGCGCTTAGGACGCGATCGACTAAGATAAAGGGATAACGATGCGGCAGGCGTTTTAAAATCTCATGAATATCGAGTAGAGCTTCCGTTGGTGTTTCTAGTTCAGGTGCAACTTCTTGCTGTTCTTGTTCCCAAAGCGTTTTTGTAAGATCGGCATTGAGCGCATGACCTGTCTTAACGGCAATTACGTGACCTTTGATAGGATTGCCTAAGAGTGCTAAATCGCCAATAATGTCTAAAATTTTATGACGAACAAACTCATCATTGTATCGCAAGGGTTCGTTCGATAAAATTTTATCACCTTTAATTACGATTGCGCAATCTAAAGTTCCACCTTTGATTTTACCCATTTTTATAAGGGGTTCAATATCCTCATAAGCAGTAAATGTACGCGCATTAGCGATTTCATGACGGTAAGTCTCGGGATCGATTTCAAGTGAAAGATATTGCGTATGAGTTTTACGGTCGTCTGTTGAGGTGCACGTGATTTTAAAGGAATCATGCGGGAAAATGGCAATAGATCGATCGCCTTTAGTTATGGAGATCGGTTCTGTAATTTCCCAAATGACCTTTTCGGCTTCTTGATTTTCAATGCCGGCAGCAAGAAAAGCTTCTACCCAAGGCTTTGCAGAGCCATCTAAAATCGGAATTTCATTGCCATCGACTTCGATCAATGCATTGTCAATGCCTAAGCCATAAAGTGCACTAATAAGGTGTTCTATGGTGTAAATTTTGACGCCATCTTTGGCTAAGGTTGTTCCACGAATCAGTTCATCGATATATTGAATTGTCGCCGGGATACAACTATCGTTATTGGCCTTAAGTTTGAAAATAAGCCCATGATTTGCTTCAGCTGGATAGATGCATACCTCTACGTCTTGACCGGTATGTAGGCCACGACCTGCTAATTTAACTGTATTTTTTAAAGTTTTTTGTTTCATTTTTTGTTATAAGGATTCACCCTGGAGGCCATTGTAAAGAACGTCCACCAAGTAAATGAACATGTAAATGAGGAACGGTTTCGCCACCATCTTTTCCATTATTAATGACGATGCGAAATCCGGAAACGTCGAGACCTAATGTTTTAGCAACTTGAGCCGCTACCAGCAATAAGTGCCCCAAAAGAGCAGCATCCGTTTCTTCTGCTGCCGCAATACGTTCGATCGGTTTTTTCGGTATAACGAGACAATGCACAGGCGCTTGTGGCTCAATATCTCGAATACAAATACACCGGTCGTCTTCGTATAGGAAGTCTGAAGGGATTTCTTTATCGATGATTTTCTGAAAAATGGTTTTTGTCATAAATAGCCTTTTCGCGTTCTAATAAAGTTGGGTGAGAATAATGAAAGCAACTGTACCAGGGATGGGGAAACAGATTACTTAGATTCTCTCGATAGAGCTTTTTAAGGGATTGAATGAGGTAATGTCCGCAGCTAGATGATTGCGCATTTGCAAAAGCATCCGCTTCATATTCATATTTGCGGGACCAGTGATTTAAAATAGGATTAAACCAGTAAAGTAAAATGGGTAGAAAAGTTGAAAGTAGGATTAGAATCAATAAAGGTGTTGTTTGTAAGAGCCCTAATTGTTCTGCTATCCAGTTGGATTGCAAAGCGATATCGCAGATTTTTAGGCCAATAAGCGTAAATAACGTCGATGTTAGCAGCATTTTAAAAATATGTTTGCATTTATAATGACCGATTTCATGGGCTAAAATAGCTTCAATTTCGTCATCAGAGAAGTTCTTCAATAAAGTATCGAAAAGAACGATGTGTTGGATTTTGCCCAAGCTGCTACAATAAGCGTTAGAGTGGGTTGATCGTTTGCTGGAATCGAGTACTTGTATAGCGGTTGATGAAAAACCCACTTTTTGTGCTAAGGCTACAAGACGTGTTTTTAAGCTACCATCTGCTAACGGAGTTAATTTGTTGAATAATGGCAATATGATTTTTGGATAAAGCCAAACCATTACAATTTGAAAAAAGAGACTGCCTATGGCTCCCCAAATCCACCAAGACGTAGGAAACGTTTTTAGAAGGTAAAGCAGTAAGGCGAAAATCGGAATATTAATGCAAGCACTTACTAAGGTGTTTTTGATCTGATCTAAGCACCAAAGTTTTGGTGTGGATCGATTAAAACCGAAATCTTTTTCGATTTTAAAGGTATGCAATAAGTCTAGTGGCAAAAAGAGTAGATCAAACAAGAATAACCAAAAAAAGAGCAAAGTACTTTGTTGCCAGAGATTATTTGTAGGTGAAAAATGGTTTAAGAATAGAGGAATTAAATTTAATTTTAAAATAAATCCCAAAATAAGCACTTTGTAAAAAAGGCTTAAAAAAGAGAAATGATTTTTTACCAGGGAGTAAGCAATTGTCTTTTTAAAAGTTTCGTTATCAATAAAGTCGCTAAATATATTATTGTCGAAATTTTGTGAAATACTTCGATGATTAAGGAGTAAAAGTATCGCTTCACCTAAAAGGAAAGCGATAAGTAGTATCCATAAACATTCTTTCAACATTTTATTTCCTCCTATTAATAACGTTGACCTTTATTTTATAATATGCTTTTTTCTAAAATAGACATTATGGAGCCTAAGAAAAGAAAAAAAACGCTCTCTTTTGAAAATTCTATAGAAAAGTTAGAAGCAATCGTAACTTCATTAGAATCAGGAGAAGTGCCTTTAGACCAATTAGTAGAGACTTATAAAGAAGGTTTAACCTATTTACATATTTGTCAGTCACACTTAGATCGTGCTTCCATCCTTTTAGAAACCTTAGATGAAAAAGGAAGTTCGAAGGCTTTAACTTTGAGTGATGAGAACGGGTCTATTTAATACCGTCTTAAATGCTTTACGACCTCTTTTAAAGATTGAAGGGCCGAAGCAAGGCCTTGTTTGTGATCTTGTAACTCATCAGATGTTTTTGTTTCGCTTGTTGGGACCTGGTCTTCAAATACGCGATCAGTTCATTTTTTCGCACAGCCGAGCCCCTTTATGTAATCTGGAAAATAGTCTCGGAACGCCTTTAGGCTTACATGTTATTTGTGAAAAAATAGGTGATGGGGTGCCTGTAAATGGTGAATTTGTTGCTCGGAAATTTACAGGCCAAATTATTCCAATAGCAAAATCAGAAAATGAAAAAACACGTATAACTACGCGTATAGTACGTTTGCAAGGGATGCAATGGGGAATTAATAGAGGTATTGATTTGGCAATACATCGATCTTGTGATACTTATAAACGTTGCGTTTATATTCATGGGACGAATTTGGAGGATTTTATACCTAAACCTTTGTCACATGGTTGTTTGTGTTTAAAAACTCAGGATTTATTACGCTTATTTCAGCAAATAAATGTCGGTGATTTTTGTTTAATTCTATCTGTAAAATAAACTCTGTTTTACGATAATTCTAGATATTCCCAAGAGCTTAATTAAAAAGAGATTGCTTTTTCTTTGGAAAACTTTATTCTTAGTTACTATTAACTTGCGAATTTTATGGTTAGACGCACTCTTTTAATCAGTTTTATTGTTATAAACACACTACTTTATGGAACAATCGATATTGCTTGTTTAAGGCAAAATAAGATTTTTTACTTTTGGGATTGGAATAAAGGTTGTGTTAATAAAATTAATGTATATAGCAGGAACATAGATCCTTTAACCATTGATAAAGTTCCTTTGTTTTTAGCAGATCTTTGTTGGGGAAGGCAGCCGACTTATATTTTTTGTGAAGATAAGAAAGTCTACAATAGCAATAGTTTTCAAGTGAAATCGTTATTAAGTTCTGCTGGTAAAAAATGTATTTACATTACGTTACAAAATGAAGGTTTAAATCAAAATCTACACACGATTATTTGTTTATTCCCTGATTGGCCAGGTTTAGACAATGTTTCTAAGACGGCAGCTTATGATTCCAATAGAGGTATTATGTTATTTCCATGGATTCCAACCAATCCAAAATGGTGTATTGAAATGGAAGGCGTAACGATTTATACTGATTTTTGGGATGAATTAAATAATTTTGTTTTAGGTGAAGAATATTTTGAAATGACCTTAAAGGCTGGAACGCAAGGACATTTATGTATAGCCTTACCTTGTTTAGTAAATTATCATAAAGATGTTTTGTCCTTTTTTTGTCCTATGAAGAATGCAGGATTTTCGTTGAATTTAGAGACGAGTATCGTTCGTTTTTCAGATCAGTTACGTGTTGTTACACCTCCTCAAGAATGTACTTTTTGTATGGATATATGGACACGCCGAACCCAAGTAAAAGGTATAAGTGTTCACGTTTTTCCATAAATTTCACGATTGTTTTTAACGTTTTATTTAGAAGTTATGAAAAAAAATATACTGCTTATCTTATGTTTACTAACCCTTAGTATTAGCTTGCAAGCTGGAAAAATGGTAAAATACTTTTTTAATCCATCGACAGCAGAGTTTACAGACAGAAAGGGAAATTCTATTCCTGTTACTCCTCATTTTTTCTTGTTGCCAAATGAAATTATAAGCAATAAAAAAATGCTTTCTTTGATTAACGTAGGTTTGCAAAAGTGGTTTGGGCTTTCAACTTATCACATTAAGAAATTGGCAGAACACCAAGGAAAAATAGGATTTCTTATGGGCTTTAAAACCCAAACAGGGGATGAGAATGTAAGAATTGTTTTTTATTTTGACCAATGGCCTGGTTTGAGTAATTTACCATCTTATTTTTCGCAAGAAGTAAAAGGGGTTATGTTTTTCCCTTTTTTTCCTAAAGAGCCTAGTGTTGATTTTGTTTATTTGCAATCTTATGTTAAGGTTCCATATATACAGGCTAAATCGTGGGAAAAATTACCCGCGTATCAAAGTGTAGCCTTACCTTGTTATGTTCTTTTTGAGCGAGAAAAACTTGTGTTTGGTATATCACCTAGTGGTCCATGTTTTACCTTAAACCTAGAAGGTAAAGAGGTGGTTTTTCAGCGAAGGTTTACCAGAATGTCGAGAAATGGTAAAACGACTTGTACGAGTGGGCCAGTTGGGATAACCAAGGCTTACAAGTTAAGTACGTTTAATGTGAATATATATGAAGATTAGAATGCTATTTCTTTAGCTTTTGAGGAAGTGGTTTTGGAATAGAAAAACTTTCTTCAAAGAGTAAGAAAAGTTGACGTTGTAGGACCTTGCCGATAAAAAGGTTACCTCGATTGTCCCATTCAAGTGTATTGCGATTGCCATGACGAGTACATTCATTGCGATCACTGTGACTAATAGAAAACTTTTGCGTTATCGAGTGGTATAGAGGGGTCCATTTTAGAGGTACTCCTAGCCAATTAAAGGCGATTTTCCATCCCTGAAGCTTTTTTTTGTTGTCGATAGGGCTTACTAATAAACTAGAGTTTTGTCTTATAAATTTGGGAACTTTTGAAGTTGCAATCGTGCATTCAAAAGCAATTGTTTGTTCTTTGATGAATTCAGAAAATGGTTTACCTAGACGATAAAAAGCTAGAGGATCTAAACCTACTAAATTGAGGCCATTCCAAGCTCCATGGTAATTAGGCGTTCCAAATTTTTGCATCCGATACCAATGAGCAAAAGACGTTTCGGAACCTAATTGTAAACCGATTTCGAAATGTAAATGAGCTAGATGTATAGGGATTTTAAAGTTGGAGGTATTGCCTAGGGTTCCCAGTAAAGTCCCTTTGTTGATGGATTGATTGAGTTTTAAGGTGTTGGAAATAGATGCAAGATGGGCATAAAGTGTATAAAATTGCAGACCAGCTTCGTTATGTTTTAAAATAATGTAGTTGCCATAATTGCTTCGTCCAGGTTTGTTGTTGATATAGGCAATTTCCCCTGGAAGTATGGCATAAACAGAATCTAAAGGTACTTGTTTGCGAGTACGTTTGACGGCTTTTATATCGATTCCTTCGTGAAATTTGTGGCCATTATTCCGGATACAACCGAAAGTGCCTGATTCAGGTTTTCCGGAGGCAGTTGCTTGAATATAACGCGCTAAATCTTGACCTTGTTCAAAGGCTTTGTTGTCCGTTGGCCAACGAGGGGATTCAAGAGTTAAAGCAGGTTTTATTTGAGCTAGTGCTGGTTGTTTTATGGTTGAAGAGGTTCCTTGGCAATAAAAAGTAAAAAGGTAGATTGACGTAACAAGAAATTTTAGGCAAAACTTTACCATAGTATTAATCATCATGACATCTGGCATTAAAAGTCAAATCAATAAAATTTTAGACAAAATTCCATCGCTTAACATTTTAGTAGTAGGCGATTGTATGTTGGATCATTATTTATGGGGGGATGTGCATCGTATTTCGCCGGAAGCGCCTGTTCCTGTCGTTAAAATAGAGCGTGATACTTATCGTTTAGGAGGTGCTTGTAATGTAGCTTTAAATTTGAAAAGTTTAGGCGCTCAAGTGGAGTTAATGGGGCCTATGGGAAAAGATGCGGCAGGCTCACAAATGCAACAATTATTAAAGGATGCTGCGATAAGAGTGGATACGGCTAATTTTCGTGAAGATTTGACGAGTGTGGTTAAATCGCGTGTTATTGCAAGAAATCAGCAATTGTGTCGTTTGGATCGTGATACAATTTTAGAAGAAACCGCAACGGCATATTTTGAAGAAATTTTAGAAGAAAAAGTTAAGAATGTGGATGCAGTTCTTGTTTCAGATTATGCAAAGGGCGCCGTTACGCAGCGTTTATTGGATCGTTTGGTGGCATTAAAACAACAGTATTCTTTTTTCTTAGCGATGGATCCTAAGCCTACACATGCGTTGAGCTATAGTGGTTTGGATCTTTTAAAGCCCAATCGTTCTGAGGCTTTATTGTTGAGTGGTTTGACGTCTGGAAGTGCCGTTTCTGTGCAAAAGGTTTCTAAGCTTATTAGGCAAAAATATGCTATTCAAACTTTGGCTATTACCTTAGGAGAAGAAGGATTAGCTTTGTCTTCTTTGGAAAATACTTGTCGAATTTATCCAACACTTTCACGAGAAGTTTTCGATGTTTCTGGGGCAGGAGATACTGCTTTGGTGGCGCTTACATTGGCTTTTTGTACAGAAGTTTCGGAAGAAGCTGCTGCGTTTTTTGCTAATTGTGCTTCAAGTGTGGTTGTTGGAAAGTTAGGAACTGCTACAGTTACTCCGGAGGAAATTTTGAATGAGATTGCCTAAGTCTCCATTGGCTTTGTTTTTGGATCGTGATGGAACCTTGATTGTTGATGAAGGTTATTTATCGGATCCTCAAAAAGTGTGCTTATTGCCTGAAGTTCGAGAAACATTGGCTGTTTTAAAGTCACAAGGTGCACTCTTTTTTTTACATTCCAATCAGAGTGGAGTTGGACGAGGTTATTATACGCTTAAAGAAGCAGAGGTTTGTAATCAACGTATGCTGGATCTTTTAGGTCTTGGGAATGATTTGTTTACCGAAATTTGCTTGGCAATAGGTACTCCAGAAAATCCTTGTCCTTACCGTAAACCTTCACCACGCTTTATTTTAGAATGCATCCAAAAGTATCATTTAGATCCTGAAAACTGTTGGATGGTAGGGGATCGTTTGTGTGATGTAGAAGCAGGCTTAGCGGCAGGCGTGAATGCTATTTGTTTGGCCCCAAAGGTAGAGATTCCTGTTGAAGGACACCATTGTCACTCTTTTGGTGAAATCTTGAATTTAGTACGGTAAAATGAGGATGGATACGTTTTT
>CAZIZB010000004.1:0-15340 GCA_964543635.1 uncultured Opitutales bacterium
TACTTTGTAGCAGCTTTTTATCTCTCCTGTAAAGTACAAAACTGATTTTTCTATTGTCCTGCTCACCGATCCTGACAATCTAGCAAAATGGGAATATCATCTCCGAGAGCAGAAATTTCCATTCTTTATTACCTTGGCTCATGAGTTTTTACATGCATTGAATCAGTTAGAGAGAATTGCTAAAGTTTTTCGATGGCTAAAAGTAAAAAATGTGCAAGATTTGGTTAATAAATTGGATAATCTAACTCAAGAAGATGCCTTTTTTAAGATAATACACTTATTTAATAAATAGAGGATCTGCAAAAGTCTGGGAGAAAAAACGAGCGTAAGAAATATTGGGTTTCTAGTTAAGGTATTTAGCGAAGGAGAGGTTGTTTTCACAAAACTTTCTTTCTCGCCTTCAAATGGCTAACGACCATTGGTTTGTTCTTTTAGTATTTCTCAATTCAACAAAGGCATCTTGCTCCTCTGCGTATCTTGCCAATTGCCTTCAAAAACTTAATTTCACCTTTTTAGAAAATGTTTGTTACTTTGCATCTCTTGCTTCTGTATTCTCATGTGACCTTTATCAGTTTCACTTCAATCTTGATTCTGCACGGCTTCATTTTTTTAATGTTTTGTCTATTAGTTATCGGATTCTAAAAAATATTACGGGTTATGCCCCTAATATTTTATCTTTTAAAATGGAAAAATCCTTAAGATTTTTAGGTTGTTTTGCTTGGGCAATCTTCTTATTTTTTTACTTTTTTTGCCTTATTTTTGTGGTATTCAACACCCAAATTCATAGCAGCTTGAAGATCGCTTTTTAACAAGTCTGCATTAAACAAGCAATCTAAAGACAAATAAGTTTTATCTCTTTCTCCACCTAATGGTTTAAATTTCAAACATGTGTAAGTTCCGAAATGTTGTGCCGCAACAAAATTTTTTACTTTTATATTTTTCAACATGCATATTAAATTCTTTGCAACTGCAAGAATTTTTTTATTTGATGCTTTAACATCAGTAGTATGTGCTTCAAAATATGCATTTTGAACAGCCATAAAACTTTGTTTTATATCTTTTATTTTACTTTGTGTTCCTTTTAGACTTTTTATCTTTTTTTTCGCCTTGACAATATTTTTCTTCTTTTGGTTTTTTATTTTTAGTTTCGGATTCTGCAAACATTCTATAGGTAAAAAATTATCTTTATTAAGGCAATTAACATATTCTTGTAGGTCGGTTATACTTAATGTACAGTATCTTTCAATTAAAAAAAATGGGTCTTCATAAGCCCAAACATTTAAAGTTTCATAAAAATTTTCCATTCCACAAACTGTGTTTAAAAAACTTTTATAAGGTTCTTTTAAAACTTTACTCATTACTTTACCAATTTTCATCAAAAGCTTCATTCCGCGTTCTTTTACAGGATCATAACCAACATTACTTCCTAATGGTAAGCAAGGTACAGGATCTGCATAACTACAATAACCTAAAATATTTTGCCTCCCCATAACATTTTCGATTGCCTTTAAAGTATTGGCGTCACCAATAGCTCTAGCAGGCGATAAGCAAATAGCATGAGCTATATTAAAGACCTTATTATCAAAATTATTTCCATATAAATATTTTCCCACCCAACTTGTTATATAAGGTGCAGCGATTTGGGTCAATCCGCCTCCTTGGCTATGTCCAACAATATATAATTTTATACTACATTTATTAACTTTATCTACTTGCTCCCTCAATTCTATTCCAGAAATGGAAGAATTATTTAAGTTTAAAGTATTAAAGTTTTTTATTTTTAATTTCTCAAATAAACTTTTAAGAATACCTTCTGTACTTATTTTAGAAGAAATTATTTTATTATAAAACCCTTCATGAAGCGATAATTTTTGTTCGGAATTTAATAAAAAGCGATTAGGTATTTCCAAGTTTTTGGGATCTACATTTACTTTTTTTGCATTAAAGTTTGTCATCCAACTTGCCCCACCAACACCTCCTAAAAACTGAAAGTTTTCACCTTGAGAACCTTCTTCTATGGCAAAAATTTGGATTTGTCTTTCGCTTCCTTTTAAAATTTCTTTGTAAGCAATCATTCCCATAATACCATTTTCTTTTATTTTAGCAGCTCCATGCGTTCCATAAATGAAACCTGCAATTTTAACTTTTCTATCAGTAATCAATTTTCTAAAAGCAGGAGAAACATTACTACTATTAGAATTTATTTTATTTTGAGGAAATAAAAGTCCATCTTGTTTATAACGTTTAGTTGTTTGGTATAGGCACTGTGTTGCAACTAAAATATCATAAAAAGTGTTTCTATCCAAAACATTTGTATCTATTTTTCGGGTAGATCCTGTTTCTAGCCATAATTCTTTTGATTGTTTTGATAACAGGAATTGATTTCGTGTAGCCATAGGTTTTCTAGGTCTTCTTATACGTATGCCTTTTTCGTTAAATTTAGTTTCTTTAAAAGAATTAGGCGTTTTTGCATGATTTTTGATATCATCTAAAACAAAAGTCTCTTCTTTGAATCTATCTTCAATAGAAAAACTATCTGCTGATTTTGCATAAACAGCCGATTTTAATGATAAAACAATTCCAACAAAACAAAAAAAATGCTTCATGCATTAAAATGAAGCAATATTCATACCAAACTGGTGCAGGTGGACGGAATCGAACCGACGAATCCAGCTTGGAAGGCTGGAGTTTTACCACTAAACTACACCTGCAAAACTGATAATAGTTATGGACTTTTGTTTAGGTTAGGTCAAGTGAATTTTTATAAGAAAATAGAAATAAGAACTTTTGTAGTTCTGAAAAATCTAGATGGGAAAAGTTTATGAAGTCGCATTAATATTAGTAAAAAGGGTAATTTGAGGATGTGATTTCCTTCTTTAAATCCTACGAACACTGTCTTTTGAAAAAATTTCCCTTTTTGAAATTTTCAAACTATCTATTAAGCTTATACAGCAAGTTTTAAGATGCTTTTTCATTTTAAGATTGCATTTTAAGGTACAAGGTTTACAACAGATGATATGGTTGAAAACGGATATGTAGATGTAAATGTTTTAAACGCAATTCCTCATCGAGAGCCTTTTTTGTTTGTAGATCGGATTGTTGAATTAACGGATGAAAAAATCGTTACAGAAAGGGTTTTAAAGAAGGAGGAATCGTTTTTTAAAGGACATTATCCGCAAATGCCGATTATGCCTGGGGTATTGATGTGTGAAGCTATCTTCCAAACAGCCGGTGTATTTATGAGCAAAAAGCTTTTAAATGAAGCAGAAGTGGAAGGTAAAGTTCCGGTTTTAACGCGTATTGAATCTGCAAAGTTTAAGAAAATGGCTTTCCCGGGAGATGTTTTGCAGTTAGAAGCTCAATTTGTGCAAAAATTAAAGGATTTTTATTTCTTTAAAGGTTGTGCCAAAAAAGATGGGCAATTGCTCGTTTTTATCGAGTTTATTCTTGGAATGGTTAATAACTCGGGCTTATGAATTTCTTAAATTTAGAAGGTAAAACCATTTTAATTTTCGGCTTAGCCAATCGGAAAAGTATTGCTTGGTTTACAGGGAAATTACTTGAAGAGCAAGGTGCGCAAGTTTTGTACAGTGTACGCAATGAAAAACGTAAAGCTGAATTATCTCGTTGGATTCCCGAAGACCGATTATTTATTTGTGATGTCGAAAAAGAAGAAGAAATCCAACACTTAAAGGTAGAAATTGAGCAAAAAGTTCCACAACTCGATGGGATTTTACATTCAATTGCTTTTGCTAATTTTTCGGAAGGCTTTAAACCTTTCCATGAAACTCATCGAAACGATTTTTTACAAGCGGCACAAATTTCTTGTTTTTCTCTCGTAGAAATTTCTAAGGCCTTTAAATCTTTACTTTCCCCAAATGCTTCTGTCGTAACAGTAGGTATTTCTTCACAAGTAACAGCCATTCATTACGGATACATGTCTCCCATAAAAGCGGCTTTGGAAAGTACCGTTCGATTCTTAGCAAAAGCCTTTAGTGCAAATACAGAAGTACGCTTTAATTGCGTAGGGTCTGGACCTCTTAAAACCAGCGCTTCTGCAGGCATTCCAGGGTTTTTAAAGAACTATTTGTTTGCCGAAAAGCTGACCTTAAGAAAACGTGCCTTAGAAACGCAGGAAGTTGCCAATACCATCGCTTTTCTGTTAAGTTCAGCGTCGAGTGGTATTAATGGCCAAACGCTTGTGGTTAATGCTGGTATGGATTTTAATTATTTTGATGAACAAGTGGTAGAAAAAGCAGTTTAAATGGAACGGTTGCAATTTGTAGTTATGGGTGCAGGGGCCTGGGGGACGGCAATGGCAATCCACTTGGCAAAATTAGGGCATCGCGTCATTTTATCGCCACGCAATATGGATAAAGCGCAAAAAATGCAAGAAATGCGTAAAAATTCGTTTTATCTTCCTGATGTTCCTTTCCCAGATACATTGCAAGTAGATACTCATTTTGAAGCTTATTTAGATGCTTGTGAAGCTTTATTTATCGCTTGTCCAACGCAAGGTTTACTAGAGATTTGTGAACGTTTAAAACCTTATAAAACTAAGATTAAACGTATTATTTCTCTTGTTAAAGGGCTTGAACGTAATTCCTTGAAAACGCCTTCAGATTGGTTTTCGGAGCATTTATCACAAGTGGAATGTTTTTGCTTGTCTGGGCCTACTTATGCAAAAGATTTCGCATTAGGGAAGCGAGCTGCTATGGTGCTTGCTTCTGCACATGCAACAACGGATTTGCAAAAAGCCATCAGCAATGATTCCGTTCGTGTTTATAGCAGTTCGGATTTACGAGGCGTGGAATTAGGAAGTTGCTTAAAAAATATTTACGCTTTAGGGGCAGGTATTTTAGAAGGTTTGCAGTTGGGTGATAATGCAAAAGCAGCTTATTTGACTCGAGCACTTCATGAAATGGCGCGTTTGGGTGTTCAGTTGGGTGGTCAAAAAGAAACCTTTTATGGGCTTAGTGGTCTCGGAGACCTTTTTGCTACAGCACAAGGCAGTTGGAGTCGTAACCGTTGCTTTGGAGAAAATTTTGCCAAAGGACAAGCGATAGAAGATCTTTTACGTGATCACGTTGTAGAGGGTTATTGGAGCGTTGGTTGCTTTTTCAATCTTGCACAAAAAATAAAGTTTGATGCACCTATTCTAATGGCGTTGTATCGTGCTCTTTATGAAAACTATCCACTTAAGCTTGCGATAAACGACTTAATGATGCGGGCTTTAAAGTCGGAATAAGCTTTACATAGAGGTAAAGTCGACGCCTTGGAAAAGTTGTACCAATGGGTAAAACAAGCTACAAACGATAATAAAGACAAAGCCGGCCAAAAAGAGAAGGCAAGCTGGTTCAATCCATTTCACAAGCTGTAAAAGTTTGTTTTCATAATTTTGGTAATAGATAGTAGATAAATTACGCAAATTTTTAGCCAATTCACTATTAATTTCTGCAGATTGCAAGGTTTGAATAAAGTCTCCTGGAAGTCCTTTTAAGGCATCAGATAAAGCCGTTCCTTGTTGGAGAGAAAATGTTATTTCTTCGTAAGAATATCGATTGGGTAAGTGCGGCAAAGAGAGCTTTAAACCTTCGATTAAAGAAATGTTTTGTTCTAATAATTCTGCTAAGTTAACTGCGAACGAGCTGTAATAAAGTGGACTGAAGAATTTGTAAAAATAAGTTTCAAATAATTGCTTGAAATACTTTTTTTGATACTTAAAAAGCGATAAGCTTCCCAGTCCTAATAGAGCAAACCAAGGAAGTATTTTAGGTAAGAAGTGATTAAATGAGAAAATAAAACCTACCCAGCCGTTAAGCGGCAAACCTTGTTGGATGAAAAATTCTTGAAAACGTGGAACTAAGAAGAAAATTAGAAGAAAACAAAAGCCAATGGTAAAACTCAGTACGCAACAAGGATAAATTAAGTTTTGTCGTAATTGCTTACGTATTTTATTTTTTAACAGAAGCTGCTCGTGGATGCGATCAATTCCTTGTGCTAAGTAACCACTCATTTCTGCACACTTTAATAACTTAATTTGTTGTTGTGAAAAATGATACTGGGGGTCTTGCAAAACGGAATAAAAATAGCGTCCACTCGATAGACATTCGAGAGCTTCTTCGATGAACTTTTTTTGAGCTTCGATGTGTGTGTTTGAACGTAAGACTTTTAAAGCATTTGATAAATTTTTTCCACTACGTAAGTGAGCCGATAGTTTTTCAAAAAAATAGATCCAATGCTTAAGCTTGAGTTTTTCGGGTTGCTTAAAAGGCTTTTTATTAAAAATGGATTGTAGAGAAAAAAGACGGTATGGATAATGCCCTTTTTTTACTAAATTCCGTAAACAATACCATTGCGAACGAGCCCATTGCAATTTCCACTGGTAATGTCCTGACTTTTGTTTGATTTGGTAAAAAAATAGCATTTGTTCTTAGTTTCAAGAACTTGGGGTATAAAATCAAGATTATTATACCGTTTAAAATCTTGGATTTCTTGAAAAAAAACAAAAATTACATAACGTTTCTGCATGTACGCCTCGAAATCCTGGCTGTATAAGGCGCGTTCCGACAAATAATCCACGTCTGCAACCAGCTACATAAGGTGTTTCAGCTGTAGAATCATACAATGGATAACCAGCACGTTTTCTGGCATTGGTGTAAAAAATACCTGTAATAGGTTTATTTTCAGAATTGGTGCCTGAAAAAAACTGAGGCCAATCATTGGTTGTTGTATCATTGCCATTTGTGTCATTTCCTGATTCACTGTTTAATGTAGGTAAATAACCAACGGTTAAATTGATAAGAGGAATTTCCTTATCATTAGCAGAGGATACCACTTCATTTATTTTTTTAGCTTCTGAAAATGTTACCAAAGCTCGGTGTAAAGGATAACAGGTTTGACCATTTAAAGTTGTTTCTTCACCAACATGATAAATAACACCGCGACCACCTTCTACCATGCCACGTTCTTGTACAAAAAGGACGCAATTACCAACAGTAGGTACTGTAACTGAACTGCCTTCTGTAAATTCGAGTGCATTATCTAGATTATCAAATACATAAAACCTTAAAGCGTTGTGAACATCTTTTTCCAAAAACTTTGAGAAAATACGCAAACTTTCGTTTATTTTATTACTGCTACTAATATAGCGGTACTGATTTAATTGCGTCAGAAAAAATTGAATAATACAGGTTAAGGTAATACAAGCTAAAAAACTTGCCATTAACACTTCTACTAAAGTAAAGCCGCCGCTTTGTCGTTTTTTCACATAATTTATTCTACCTTTTATACTTTTTTTTGCAATAGTTAAAATGCTTTTGGCTCAAATTTGGTACAACTTGGCACAAATGTGTCATAAGTGTGTCGTTTTGGCACAAAAAATGACAGTAATAAACTATCCGAAAGAGGGGTTTTAGCTTAAAGTCCGCATAAATACTATAAATTTAAAAGTTGGCACGATTTTTGCAAAATAAGAAGATATTATGAATAAAGTTACAGGAAAAATTTTAGGAATTGACCTTGGAACAACAAATTCGTGTATGTCCATTATGGAAGGTAACGAACCGGTTGTTATTCCAAATGCAGAAGGCGCTCGTACGACACCTTCGATTGTTGCATTTACTAAGACCGGCGAACGTTTGGTTGGGCAGGCTGCAAAACGTCAGGCAATCACCAATCCAAAAAATACTATTTTTTCGGCAAAGCGCTTAATTGGTCGCAAGTATGATGAAGTTAAGTCCAGTCTACAAGGCTTACCTTATAAGGTTGTAGAAGGTAAAAATGGGGATGCTTGGATCGAGTGTGAAGTGGGAGATAAGACCGAACGTTTTGCTCCAGAACAAATTTCGGCTATGGTTTTGGCGAAATTAAAGGCGGATGCAGAAGCTTACTTAGGTGAACCGATTAAACAAGCGGTTATTACGGTTCCTGCATATTTTAATGATTCGCAACGTCAAGCGACCAAGGACGCCGGATCGATTGCAGGTTTAGAAGTTTTGCGTATTATCAATGAGCCTACAGCTGCTTCGCTTGCTTACGGTTTGGATAAGAAAAAAGATGAAACGATTGCCGTATTCGACGTCGGAGGAGGAACATTCGATATTTCCGTTTTGGAAATTGGTGATGGTGTTTTTGAAGTAAAAGCGACGAATGGTGACACTGTATTGGGTGGTGACGACTGGGATGATGCCATTATTACTTGGTTGGCAGATACCTTCCAGCAAGAAAATGGAATTGATTTGCGTCAAGATCCAATGGCACGTCAACGCTTAAAAGAAGAAGCGGAAAAGGCCAAGATTGCGTTGTCGTCTGCACAAGAAACGGATATTAACTTACCCTTTATTACAGCAGATGCCAGTGGGCCCAAGCACTTAAATGTACACTTAACACGTTCGAAGTTGGAACAAATCTGTGATCCTTTGTATGAACGTTTAAAGACTCCATTTTTTGCCTGCTTAAAGGATGCGGGAATTGACGATAAAAGCATCAACGAACTTGTTTTGGTAGGTGGTATGACACGTTCTCCTAAAGTCGTTGAATTAGCTAATGCTTTAGTTGGAAAACAAGCGCACAAAGGCGTTAACCCGGATGAAGTGGTTGCCATTGGTGCAGCTATTCAAGGTGGTGTTTTAAAGGGTGATGTGAACGATATCTTGCTCTTGGACGTAACACCATTGACTTTGGGTATCGAAACCGCGGGTGGTATTTCAACACCGATGATTGATCGTAACACAACCATTCCAACCAAGAAAACACAGACATTCTCGACTTATGCGGATAATCAAACTGCTGTCGATATTCACGTGCTTCAAGGTGAACGTTCATTGGCCAAAGACAATAAGACTTTGGGTGTGTTCCGTTTGGAGGGTATTCCGATCGCACATCGTGGTGAGCCTAAGATCGAAGTTACTTTCGATATTGATGCTAGTGGTATTTTACATGTAACTGCTAAAGATGTTGCAACCGGTAAAGACAAGAAGATTACCATTACAGGTTCGTCTGGGTTCTCGGATGAAGAAGTAGAACGTTTGCGTAAAGAAGCCGAACAATTCGCTGAGCAGGACAAGAAAGAACGCGATCGGATTGAAACCTTCAATCGTTTGGATACCCTTGTTTATCAAGCAGAGAAGCAAATCAAGGAGTTTGGAGACAAGTTGCCAGCTGACAAGAAGGAGTCTTTAGAAGCTAAAATTGCCGATATTAAAAAGGTTTTAGAGAATAAAGACGCCGATGGTGAATTGCTCAAGAACAAGGAAACGGAATTGATGGACTTGTTGCAAGCGATTGGAAGTGCTATGTATGCAAATGCTTCGACAAATGCTCAATCCAATCCACAAGCTGAACAACAAGCCAATGCAGGTTCTGCGAAAAAAGAAGATGGAAATGTCGTTGACGCCGATTTCGAAGTTGTTGATGATGGAAAAAAGGAATAAAGTTTTAATCTTAAGTTAGGAAAAAATTATGTCAGTAAAAATACAACCTATTGGAGACCGTGTTTTAGTAAAAATGGTTGAAGATGCGGAACAAATTAAAGGTGGAATTATCATTCCGGATTCTGCTAAAGAAAAGCCTCAGGAAGCTGAAGTGATTGCTTTAGGTACCGGAAAGACCGACAAGGAAGGTCGTACGATTGCTTTCCAAGTTAAAGCTGGAGACCGCGTTTTAATCAGTAAATACGGTGGAACAGAGGTTAAATTTGGAGACGAAAAGTATACCTTGTTGCGCGAAGACGACATTTTGGGAATTATTAACAAATAAGGAAATTTTATGACAGCAAAAACATTACATTTTGATGAAGCCGCTCGTAAAAAGATTTTGGCAGGTGTTACAACCTTAGCCAAAGCGGTTAAAGTAACGTTGGGACCTAAAGGCCGCAATGTTCTCTTAGAAAAGAAGTTCGGTGCTCCTACCATTACCAAAGATGGTGTTAGTGTAGCTAAGGAAGTCGAATTGAAGGATCCTTTTGAGAATATGGGAGCGCAAATGGTTCGTGAAGTTGCTTCTAAGACCTCCGATAACGCTGGTGACGGAACAACAACCGCTACGGTTTTGGCTGAAGCTATTTACCGTGAAGGTTTGAAGAATGTTGCTGCTGGTGCAAATCCAATTTTCTTGAAGCGTGGTATTGATAAGGCTGTTGCAGCGGCTGTTGCTGAATTAGCTAAGAATAGCCGTGATGTTAGCAACCGTGAAGAAATTCGCCAAGTTGCTACCGTTTCTGCTAACTGGGATGCTGAAATCGGTAACATCATTGCCGATGCCATGGATAAAGTTGGAAAGGATGGCACCATTACCGTTGAAGAAAATAAAAGTATCGAAACAACGCTTGATGTTGTTGAAGGTATGCAATTCGATAAAGGTTACATCAGTCCTTACTTTGTAAACAATTCCGAATCCATGGAATGTGTTTTGGAAGATGCCTTTATTTTGATTTTCGAAAAGAAAATTAGCAATTTGAACGACTTGTTGCCACTCTTGCAAAATGTTGCTAAAACCGGTAAGCCATTCCTTTTAATCGCTGAAGATATCGAAGGTGAAGCCTTGGCAGCATTGGTAGTTAACAAATTGCGTGGTACCTTGAATGTTTGTGCCGTAAAAGCTCCAGGGTTTGGTGATCGTCGCAAGGCTATGTTGGAAGATATCGCGGTCTTGACTGGTGGTCGTTGCATCTCTGAAGACTTAGGTATCAAATTGGAAAGCGTACAATTAACAGATTTGGGTCGTGCAAAGCGCATTACCATTGATAAGGAAAACACAACGATTGTTGAAGGTGCCGGTCAATCGGAAGATATCCAAGCTCGTTTGAAGCAAATCCGTCATCAAATCGAAGAAAGCTCTTCGGATTATGATCGTGAAAAATTGCAAGAACGTTTGGCTAAACTCGCTGGTGGTGTTGCCGTTATTCATGTAGGTGCTGCTACAGAACCTGAAATGAAGGAAAAAAAGACACGCGTAGAAGACGCTTTACATGCAACCCGTGCTGCTGTTGAAGAAGGAATTTCTGCAGGTGGTAGTGTTGCTTTATTGCGTACTGCTAAGGCTATCGAAGCGCTTTCCTTGAAGGATGAAGAGTTGGTAGGTTCCCAAATCGTTCGTCGCGCTATTGAAGCTCCTTTGCGCCAATTGTGTGAAAACGCAGGGGTTGAAGGCTCTTTGGTCGTTCGCGAAGTTTTGAATCATGAAGGTGCTTATGGTTACAATGTTGCAACCGATACCTATGAAGACTTACTCAAAGCCGGTGTCGTTGATCCAACCAAAGTAACACGTACTGCGCTTCAAAATGCAGCTTCTGTTGCTGGCTTGCTCTTGACAACCGAATGCATGATCGCAGAGGTTCAAGAAGATAAACCTGCTGCACCAGCTCCTGATATGGGTGGTATGGGCGGTATGGGTGGAATGATGTAATTTACACGCCATTCATAAAAAATTAAAGAGGGCTTTAGCTAAATGTAGCTACTGTCCTCTTTTCATTTGATAGAAAATGTGTAGTTTTCTAATGGGATTTAACGGTAGATCTTCTGGAAAAACTAATTTAAGCTTGACAAAACCACAAATATTTACCGAGAATAGGGCTATGAAAAAAGAAATCGTAAAAGGGTTAAGTATTTTTGGGTTAAGCATGGGTTTAGGGTTAGCATTAGGTGGCGGCAGCGAAAAGTATAGCCTTTATGATTTAGAGCAGTTATATTCGTATTGCCAAGGAAACGAAGGAGATTGGCCCTGGGTTTTGGAAAGCACAAAAGAAGCCGTTTTAGCAATGTTAGCCGACAAAAATTATGAACCTACGAACGATGATTTGATGGCGATAAGAGCTTTTTGTCTTAATCATCGTTGTATCGATCGATTTATGCAATCCAAGTTTTATGAACAAACTAAACATGATGAATGCTTGAAAAATTTATTTCGTCTGTCCCACAAAGCTGCATGCAAGTGTGAAATGAGTCAAGAAGAATCCATAAAAATGGAACGGTATAGAATCTTAATGGATCGACAATTTAAGAATGGTAAAAATCTCTTAAGTGTTATAACTACTGCTCCATTTCCTGAACTAGCAAAACTTACCAGTGGTATTATTGCTAGAAATGTTGATTGGGGTGATTAAACTTGTCGGCTTCATTAAAATTACTTGCCACCTTTTTTACTACTTGTTTTTGCAGCCTTATCAACATCATTTATAAAGGTTTTAATGTCTTGTAGTAGAGGGGAAATATTATCTTTGATTTCTATTATATAATGTTGTTGATATAGGTTTTTTTTTAAGTTTTTGGGGTTTCCCTTTTCCCATTGTAGTATGAAAAAGTTATTAGAATGCGTCTTACAATCATTGCTCGCACAATATTTGCAAGCTATCATATGCGAAGAAATTGTTTTTTTAGAGGTGTTATTAAAATTGCAATTAAATAAATCCATAGTCGTTATTTTTTCTTCTATTGGCTGCCCATTTGAATTTTTTATTTGTACTGTTATCGCATTTTGCAAATTTTCTGCAGTAGTTTGCGAATGGAAGTTAGCTAAAACAGCTTTTCCATATTTTAGTACCTGAGCATCTAAAACCTTAAACATAAAGAAGTTTTTGTTAACACCAATATTTAGCCAAGGAACTAATTTACACGAATTACAAGCTTCAAACAAGGAATATACTGGACTACCCAATTGAAAGTCTAAAGCAAAACTTGCTGGCAATAGGAGCTGTAAGATTTTTACATATTTTGGAACAACAGCTTCTCGCATAAGATCATCTTTTTTTAATTTCAAAGTATTTAGCGCCGAACAAAAAGAATTCAAGATCGCATGTATCTGAAATTCCGTGTGACGTAATTGATCTAAGTTTTGAATATTTTTTTCGCAATCGTTTAACACGGCCTTTTTCGCATCGTCTAAAGAATGCACTTCTTTTTTTAGTCTATTTTTTTGATGCTCTATAAATTGCTTTTGCCAGTCTTTGCTTGTTTGCATAGTAGCTAAATTAATATACTTTTCTATTTCATCTTTTAAGGGTTTAAAAACAATGCTTTTTCCACTAGGATCTTTTTTAACACTTAACCTATTTTCTCCGAGAGTGTATTTATTAAAAATGTTCTGATCAGATCCTAATTCTTTTTCTCCAACAATAGCAACGACATCTTCTAGAGGAACAACAATAACGTCGTCATTTGCTTCATCGTTACTGCTGGTATCTGCAAAATAATCTCCGCTCTTAAGCACAATCGTCTGTTCGGCATAATTTTTATAAGCAAGAACATTACCAGCAATCTTTGTTTTTTGAGCTGATCCTTTTTCTGCGATTATTATGTCCTTGATAGCATTCGCATAAAAATCAATAATCCCCTGAGGTTCTGTCGCCCAAGCAAAATTAAAACCGGCTACTACCAGCAAAGAAGCTGGGATAAGTCTGTGCATAGTAGTTGTTATAATTTTCACAATTTTAAACCTTTGTTATATTTTTGTAAAAGGAAGCAAAGATTGTGCCAAAATTTTCATATTTTACTTCTGTGAATTTAATTTCAAAGTTAGAAACTCCACCAATTCACACTTGACGCTGAATAGGGCTTTGATAGTCTTTTCTTAATTGCATGATAGTTGACGTAGAGAAAAAAGAAGCGATAGAAGCCTTAAATGAGCGCTGGGAAAAGGTTTTAAAGTTTTTGGATGTGGATGGCAAAGAAGCTCGTCTAAAGCTTATACGTGAGCAATTATCAGATGATAGTTTTTGGCAATCTGGTCAGTTGGAGCAAGCCCAAGCGCTTCAACGTGAGGCTAAAGAAATCGAACGGGCATTAGGGGTTATTCATGAAGGCAAAAAGGTACTGCAAGATCTTTACGATACTTTAGAATTTTGTAAAGAAAGCGATTTATCGGCTGAAGAAGAAGCGGCTTGGAGTAGTGAACTCGACGCGTCTATTGAAACCGCTAAAAAGCTTGTAGATACCACGGAATTGCAGACATTTTTATCAGGCCCAATGGATGCCAACAATGCGATTGTAACCATTCATGCAGGAGCAGGGGGTACCGAAGCTTGTGATTGGTCGCAAATGGTTTTTAGAATGTATCTGCGTTGGGCTGAACAACATGAGTTTAAAACGGAAATCCAAGCCTTTCAGGATGGTGAAGAAGCAGGTTTGAGCCGTGTTACCTTTCGTGTAGAAGGGGCCAATGCTTATGGGTATTTAAAGGCCGAACGCGGTGTTCACCGTTTGGTTCGTATTAGCCCCTTTGATGCCAATAAAAAGCGTCATACTTCGTTTTGTGCGGTAGATGTGGTAGCAGAATTAAGTGACGACATCGAAGTTCCTGTTGAGGATAAGGACTTGCGCATTGATACCTATCGTGCGAGTGGAAAAGGTGGTCAGCACGTTAATAAGACCGAATCTGCTGTTCGCATTACCCATATTCCAACCGGTATTGTTGTTACTTGTCAGAATGAACGTTCTCAGATCAAAAACCGTTTAACCGCCATGAAGGTTTTAAAAGCACGCCTTTATGAACGTATGCAAGATGAAAAACGTACTGCTTTGGAGCGTTTTTACGGAGAAAAAGGTGAAATCGGTTGGGGCTATCAAATTCGAAGTTACGTTTTCCAACCTTATCAAATGGTCAAGGATTTGCGTACCAATGTTGAAGTGGGTAATGTTCAAGCCGTTATGGATGGCGACCTCGACTTATTTATTGAATCCTGGCTACGTGCCGGACAACCTAGAACGCGTGCTTAATGGTGTATATTGGTAACGATATCATTGAAATCGAACGTATTAAACATTTCGTTCTTCGTCATAAAGAGAGTTGTTTAGGACGTGTTTTTACAGAAAAAGAATGGCATTATTGCTGGAATAAGCTTAATCCATTCCCTTCTTTAGCCACTCGTTTTGCTGCAAAAGAAGCCGTCGCTAAGGCTTTTGGTACGGGTATCGGGCAAGCCCTGAAATGGACTTCTGTTGAAATTTTAGTGAATTCTTTAGGCTGTCCTTTTGTTCAACTCGATACACTCGGACAAAAACTTATGTACGAATGTTCCATAAAATCCATCAGCATCTCTCTATCTCATTGCAGAACTTACGCCTTAGCAACAGCTTGTTTGGTAAAGTAGACATCCTGCAAAAGTCAAAGGGAAAATTTCCGATAAAGTCAGTAACTATGCGGTTTGAACGGTAAAAAATAATGTTAAAATTTTTTTACACTCTTACAATGGTTGTTTTTTTCATTATTCATGCGTCATAGCAGATTTTTTTAACTCCGACTTTTGCAGGAACCCTAGTAAAAAAGTATTTTTTAAGAATTTAATTTCGTTATATCCTCACTATTATTCGCTAAATCATCGACTTGCTTCTTGGCTGTTTTGAGA
>CAZIZB010000005.1:0-15243 GCA_964543635.1 uncultured Opitutales bacterium
AAAAAATAAATTGCTTTTTATAAAAAAAAGGTTAACGTTATATACTAAGGGAAATAGTAAAACAAGATGTTGACCTGTAGAAAAAGTATTTTAGTATTAATGACGTGCTTAATGTCGACGTGGACTTATGCGTCGAGCGCGGCAGTAAGTCCTAAACCCTATGTACTTTTTTCAATAGGGTCTTTTCCAATAACTAATGGGATGTTGTACACGTGGATCATATCCTTGGCTATTCTTATTCTGGTTCGTTGGCTCATTGGAAAACCCAAGTGGGTTCCAGGAAAAGGGCAATTGGTTGTCGAAACAATTGTAAGCAGTCTTTATGATGTCGTAACGCCGATCGTTGGAAAAAACGTTGTTAAAGCGGCATTTCCCTTATTGGTCGGATTTTTTATTTATATCTTGATGCAAAACTGGAGCAGTCTACTGCCTGGAGTTGGAACAATCGGTTATTATGACCACGGGCATTTTACTTACTTTTTCAGACCTTCAAATGCCGACTTAAATGCAACCTTGGCTTTAGCTATTATCGCAACCTTGGCTTGGTGTTTTTTTGTATGGAAATATATAGGATGCAAGGGTGCCATTCTCCACATTTTTGGCAACAAAGCCGATCGCAACGAAATTTCTTTCGGGATTTATAGTTTTTTATTTTTTATTTTCTTGGGTGTTGGATTTATTGAGTGTATTTCGATTCTTTTCAGAGTCGTTTCACTTTCATTTCGTCTTTATGGAAACGTTTTTGGTGGAGAAAACTTACTAAACAACATTATGGCTTTAGCTCCTTGGACCAAATATGTGGTTCCTGTTCCTTTTTATTTTCTAGAAATTCTTATCGGTGCCGTTCAAGCCTTCGTGTTTACCTTACTGGTAGCGGTTTACATTGGTTCCATTTGTAATCATGGCGAGGAGGAATCGCACGGATGAAATTTTTTAGAAAAAGCAATAACAATCAACCAATAAGTATAGACATATGAATGCATTAGGAGGAGATATCGGACGTGGTTTAACTGCCGCTTTGGGCTGTTTGGGTGCAGCGATTGGGGTAGGATGGATCGGTATGAAGGCTGTTGAAATGGTAGGACGTAATCCTGGCGTTTCAGGAAAGATTTTGGTTCAATCCATTCTTGGAATGGCTTTGGCTGAAGCGGTTGCCTTTTATTCGCTATTTTTGTACCAAGGATAAAATTTGTAAGGTTTGCGAATGATGATACATGCTCCTTTCTTGATTTTTGCGACAACAACGAGTGAATCCTCTAATGCAGTAACGCGTTTGATGGATAACTTTGGCGTACAAGGTGATTTGTTAGTGGCTCAAGTCATTAATTTTTGTCTTGTTTCATATGTGTTGTATCGTTTTGCAATAAAACCTGTCTTGAAAACTGTTGAGGAACGTCAGAAAAAGATTTCCGAAGGCTTGCAATATGCCGAAGAAATGAAAGTACAGTTAGCTGCAGCAGAACAAGAACGTCTGGATTTATTGAAAAAAGCACAGGAAGATGCACAATCATTATTTGCAAAAACAAAGCGTGAAAGCGAAACTTATTTGCAAGAACAAAAACATATTGCCGAGCAAAAAGTTGAGCAGATGTTAACGCAAGCTCAAGGCACCATCGAGTCAGAACGCCGCAAAATGTTAGCAGAGGCAAAAACCGAAGTTGCCGGCTTGGTTGTAGCAACGACAGAGCGTGTCTTGAAAGATGTGTTAACCGATGAAGTTCGTACGCAATTAAACAAAAAAGCTTCGGAAGTTCTAGCTTCAGAAGGGTCTAATTCATGATCATTGAACGCAAACATAAGACTTTAATTCAACGGTTAGCGAAGTATTGTTTTCAAAAAACTTCGTCGGAAGAGATTATAAGTCGTGTGCGAGCAATTGCAGCTTTTTTCAATGAAACCTACCCTAGAAGTGCAAAAGCATTTCTAAAATACTTTCTATTGTGCTTGCAAAAAGAATTTAGTAGGCAGTATGCAAGTGTTCACTATGTAGGTTCGTTAAAACTGAAGCAATTAGAGGCTTTTTTGGCCACAATGGGCGAAAACATACAGGTCGTTGCAGAAGAATGTCCAGAATTGATGGGCGGGATTAAAGTGCAACACGGAGATACTATTTGGGATTTTTCCATACAAGGGCAATTACAAGCTCTTATGAAAACTTTAAAGTAAAAAATTATGGCTATTCTTTCAGATATAAAAGAGGCAATTCAATCGTTTGAAGCAAAACCGATTCAATCTAATGTCGGAAAAATTATTTCTTTGGCAGATTCTGTTGCAAAAGTCGAAGGACTTTCGAATGTTATGTCGAATGAAATGATCGAATTTCCCAATAAAGTCTTTGGAATAGCTTTAAATTTGGAAGAAGATGAGGTCGGTGTTGTTCTTTTAGGAGACACATCGAAATTAAAGGTTGGAGATACGTGCCAAACAACGGGTAAGTTGCTTTCTGTGCCTGTTGGAAAACAATTATTGGGACGTGTTGTTGATGCCTTGGGACAACCTATCGACGGAAAAGGCGAAATTCAGGCAGAAGAGTTTTATCCGGTTGAAAAGATTGCTCCTGGAATTATTGCACGTCAATCGGTTGATCAACCTCTGCAGACAGGTATTTTATCGGTTGATGCAATGTTTCCTATCGGTCGTGGACAACGCGAATTAATTATCGGAGATCGTTCGACTGGAAAAACGACACTAGCTTTGGATGCAATCTTGCATCAAGCAGAATTAAATCGCCGCGGCTTTGAAAGCAAGGATCCTAATTTTCGACCTGTTTATTCTATTTATGTCGCAATTGGACAGAAAAATGCAACCATTGCGAGAACCTTAAAAGTTCTAGAAGATCATGGAGCTTTAGAGTACACGATTGTGGTTTCGGCTCCCGCTTCTGAAAATGCAGCCAATCAATACATTGCACCGTATGCAGGAACAGCTATGGGTGAGTTCTTCATGCAGAATGGGATGGATGCATTGATCGTTTACGATGATCTTTCCAAACACGCGGTTGCTTATCGTCAAATTTCTCTTGTGTTAAAGCGTCCTTCAGGTCGTGAAGCTTTCCCTGGAGACGTTTTCTATTTACATTCGCGCTTACTGGAACGTTCGGCACGTCTCAATAAGGAATATGGAGGCGGATCCTTAACAGCCTTACCAATTATTGAAACGCAAGCAGGTGACGTTTCGGCGTACATTCCTACAAACGTGATTTCAATCACCGACGGGCAGCTTTTCTTGGAAACCGATTTATTCAATCAAGGCACACGTCCGGCTATTTCAGTAGGTATTTCGGTATCGCGTGTTGGATCGGCCGCACAAGTAAAAGCACTAAAGAAAGTTGCTGGTCAATTAAAGTTGGAAATGGCGCAGTACCAAGAATTGCAAGCATTCATGCAATTTGGTTCGGATTTGGATGCCAAAACTCGCCAACAGTTGGAACGTGGTCAGCATATTGTGGAATTGCTTAAGCAGGGCATCCATTGCGCACGTCCTGTTGAAATTCAGGTGGTGCTTTTATGGGGTATTCAGCAAGGAATTTTCGATAAAGTTCCTTTAGGAGATATGTCCAATTACATTCAACGCTTAACAGATTATTTCACAAGTTTGCATAAAGAATTTTTGGAAAAATTATTTCAGGAAAAGGTTTTATCGGATACCTTAGTACAGCAACTGGAAGCTATTTTTGAAGATTGGAAAAAGACGCAAGGGTAAGCAATGAAGGGCATGCGAGAAATTAGAACGCGCATTCGGGCGGTAAGAAATACGGCTCAAATTACGCGTGCTATGGAATTGGTAGCTTCTTCAAAAATGAAGAAAGCACAAGATAGTGCTTTAGGAAGCCGGACCTATGCTTATGCGCTAGCAGATTTGTTACATGCATTAACCAAACAAGTTTCTTGGGATTCTATTAAACATCCTTTTTTAAAGCAGCGCGAGATTCGTCATCGCGGGGTCTTATTGATTACGCCTGACAAAGGTCTGTGTGGCTCGCTTAATCAAAATCTGGTTAAAGCCGCTATGCAGTTGCCTCGTGAAACCAAATTTATTGTTATGGGACAAAAAGGCGTTCAATTTTTGTCACGTAATCGTTCTGAAGTCTTGGGTCATTTTACGTGTCCAGATGTGATTACGTTTAAACAAGTTCAAGAAATTGTTCACTTTTTAGTAGATGCATTTGAATCAGGTAAAATCGATACGGTAGAGGTTTTATTTCCGCGTTTTAAGAACACTTTGGTACAAGAAACGGTAATGCGACGTTTGCTTCCTATGGTTGATTTTGAAGCCGAATTGCAGCTTTTATATCAATGGATGGGTGTGGATCCCCAAAATTTGGTGACGGATGATCGCGAATTTATTGTAGAGCCGGGTGGTCGCACGATTTTGGAACGTTTGCCTTTACTCTTTTTGAAGAAAACGCTTTATCAAATTATTTTGGAAGCAAAAGCTTCAGAACATAGCGCTCGTATGGTTGCCATGAAGGGTGCAACTGATAATGCCGAAACATTAATACAAAATTTACAATTGGAATATAACAAAGCCAGACAAGCTGGAATTACGCAAGAAATTGTTGAAATTACAGCGAGTCAGAACGCACAATAGGGAAGTAGCATGAAGCATATAGGAAAGATTGTTCAAGTCATTGGAGCGGTAGTAGACGTCCAATTTGACCCGCAAAATATCCCAGAAATTTATAATGCCTTAGAGGTAACATTTCCTGTCAATGGGAAAGAAACTCGCCTTGTTTTGGAGGTACAGCAACACCTGTTTGAAGGTTTGGTGCGCGCCGTAGCCATGTCTTCGTCAGATGGTTTATGTCGCGGGATGGATGTTGTAGATACGGGCAAACCCATCGCAATTCCAGTTGGAAAGGGCGTTCTAGGTCGTATTTTAAATGTTATTGGTGAACCTGTCGATAATCGTGGGCCGATCGAAGCCGAAGATCATTTGTCCATTCACCGTAATCCACCAAGCCTTTTAGAACAAAGTACAGAAGCCAAAATCTTAGAAACCGGTATTAAGGTTATCGATTTGATTTGTCCCTTTATTAAAGGCGGAAAAGTCGGTGCTTTCGGTGGTGCTGGCGTTGGAAAAACCGTTGTTATTATGGAATTGATCCAAAATATTGCCATGGCCCATGGAGGTTTCTCAGTATTTTCAGGCGTAGGAGAACGTTCGCGTGAAGGCAATGACCTTTATAAGGAAATGACGGATGCGAAAGTTATCGACTTAGAACATCCGGAAAATTCTAAGGTTGCGCTAGTTTATGGCCAAATGAATGAACCACCAGGAGCACGTATGCGTGTTGGCTTAACGGGCTTAACGATTGCAGAATATTTCCGTGATGTCTATAATCAAGACGTTTTGTTGTTCATTGATAACATTTTCCGCTTCTCACAAGCAGGATCTGAAGTTTCCGCGCTTTTGGGACGTTCGCCATCCGCAGTCGGTTATCAGCCAACCTTAAGTCAGGAAATGGGTGCATTGCAAGAACGTATTACGTCAACAAAGAAGGGTTCTATTACCTCGTTCCAAGCCGTTTATGTACCTGCAGATGACTTGACAGATCCGGCTCCGGCAAATACCTTTGCACACTTGGATTCCACAATTGTTTTGGATCGCCGTATTGCAGCTTTGGGAATCTATCCAGCTGTAGATCCGCTTGCATCGGGTTCTCAGGCCTTAGATCCTACCATTGTCGGCGAAAAGCATTTCACAACCGCTCGTCGTGTACAAACTGTTTTACAGCGCTATAAAGATTTGCAAGATATCATTGCAATCTTGGGAATTGATGAATTGTCTGCTGAAGACAAGTTGATTGTGGCTCGTGCACGTAAAATTCAAAAATTCCTTTCGCAACCCTTCCACGTTGCTGAAATCTTTACTGGATTTCCAGGAAAATACGTTAAAACCGAAGATTGTGTTAAAGGATTTAAGCAGATTTTGGATGGCGAATTGGATGATATTCCTGAAAATGCATTTTACATGAAGGGAACGATTGATGAAGTAATTGCTGCGGCTAAGGCGTAATTATGGCGTTAACATTGAAAATCATTGTTCCTGAAAAAACCGTTTTTGAAGGCGAAGTTACTTCGGTAATTTTGCCGACGGCCCTTGGGGAAATTGAAATCCTCGAAGGGCATTTGCCAATTATTGGAATTTTAGAACCTGGAACTGTGTTTTATAAAGAAGCCGGAGCAACAATTCCTATGGCAATTGATACCGGTTTTTTCCGCTTGAGAGGTTCGGAATTGGTTTTGCTTACGGAAGCAGCCATCGATGTACAAGTTTTAGATGAATCTTCGATTGATGCAGCTATTCAACGCGCCCAAGAAGCCTTGGAAAAAGCAAAAAATGAAAAAGTCGTTGATGACGAAGAATTAGAGCGTTTAGATAAGATCTTTCGGTTTCAAGTAGCTCAGAAGTTAACGAAACAGGTAAAACGTTAATGCAAGCGTTTGAAATTCCAATTCAGGTGCGATATGCCGAAACAGACGCTATGGGCGTTGTACATCATAGCAGTTACTTTGTTTGGCTGGAATTAGTACGCGTAGAGTGGTTAAAATCGCTCGGCATTGATTACAAACAGATGGAACAAGAAGGTTTTTTTCTACCTGTTGTACAAGCGGATTTAACGTATAAATTGCCTGCTTTTTTTGACGATGTAGTGCTTATAAAACTTTTTCCTCCGGAAGATTGCCAACGAGCTCGTTTTACCTTGATCTATGAGCTTTTTAGACAGAATACCCTAATTGCAAAAGGCTTTACTGTCCATGCATTTATCAATACTCAACGTAAATTGATCAAGCCACCATCCTTTTTCGTTGATAAGATGCTGGCACTTAAAAATTCTTAAGGCTTATAAAGAATTTCGACAAAAGCTTTTTCTCGCAATCCTTGAATATACTTTTTATACGCTTGCGTATTGGCTTCAAAAAGCAGAATTTCTTCTATCTGACCTTGGACTTCCCCCAAAGGAGCTATCGAAGCTGGCTCTTTTCCAACAAGACGAGACGTCACAAACACTTCATTCATTTTTATATAGGCCGTATTTTGATTTACAGATAATTGCGCTAATTGTGCTGCCAATGCCGGATCTAATTCAAATTCTGCATACCAAATGGCGTCTGTTGAAAATTCATCCACCAAGGATTGGATAGTCTGAAAATCAACCTTTTCTTCAATTAATTTTTGCAAATGATCCTTTTTTAAAACGGTTTCTTCGCCTACTTGAAGCGTCGCATCTGCTTTAAATCCGCACTGTTGAATACAATAACGCGCAGGCTTTGAAAATTGTTCTTGGTGCTGCTGATAATACGTTTGTATCTTTTTAGGACTAAGGATATTGGCTGATTGAAAATTTTGTTGCCGCATAACATTTTCGATAATCGAATTCTTAATTTCATCCTTTAATTCGTAGATCGATTGCCCTTCAGCTTGCAAAACGGCCACAAATTGTTGACGATTACCCCGGAAACTGTTTTGAACAATGCTCTCCACTTGCAAATCAACTTGTGTTGTTTGAACTTTTCCTTTTTGAGCTTCAAAGGCTGCAATAAGCAATTTGCGATCAATTAATTGCTCTACAATTTTTTCATAAGATAAACCACTACCCTCTGCAAGTCGTTGCACTTCATTTCGTGTAATAACATCACCATTCACACGCGCAAGAACGGACGGATACTCCTGTCCAAATAAATTATGAATATTAAAAAATGCAAAAAAAACAAAACCGAGCCTTTTTAACATTCTCTTATTCGAAGCTTTTTAGGCAAAATGCGCAAGCGTAAACTTTTAAGAAATGTACTAAAATAAAAAAGAGGCCTCAATTGCTTAAGGCCTCGGATGGGATGGGAGAAATATTAGGCTTCTGCTGCAACCGTTTCTTCAACTTGTTGAGAAACAGCTTCTTGCGAAGTTTGTGCAGAAACATTAAAAATAAGAGGTGTTAAACGACTTTTCATGCGGTTAACCTTATTAGCATGCCAAACTCCATGCTTTCCAGCTTTGTCGATGATCGACATATACTGCATTGCCATTGTTCTAATAGCAACCACATCGTTACCCTCTTGCAATTTCTGCAATTTTTTAGAAAATGTTTTCAAGCGACTTTTTTCTGCTTTATTTTTTGCAGTTAACTTTGCAATCTTACGAATCGCTCGCTTTGATGATTTAATATTCGCCATTACTTATTAAATTGATACACTATTTACAAAATATTTTACAATAAGAAGTGTCAAGCCAATTATCCAAATTTTAAAAATTTATATGTTTTTTAAAAACACACGTAAAAATCTTGCGGGGAACTACCTTTATTCGTAAGTTAAGCTTATGGAAGATCTGCCGCTTTTGCAGAAAAGTTTTCGTCGTTTTGGAATCCTGCCAGTTTATGAGGATAAAAATACGCTTTTTTGCCAAATGCGCCCTTCGTTTTCTTCAGAAACACAACGCTATGTACATTATCTTTCGCAGATTTATGGCAAATTAATCGACATTGAAATCGTTGATGAAAACCATTTTAAAGAAAGCATTCAAAGCTTCAAAGGAACTGTACCGCTGATCCAAAAAGAGGTAAAAATAGATATTCCGCATCAATTGGCACAATTAATTTTTACCGCGTATCAACAAAACTGTTCTGATATCCATTTCGAAGCTCATCGATCAAAATGTGTCGTTCGTGTACGCAAAAAAGGTCAATTGTCGGTTTTACAAGAACTGAGCGTGAAAAACCAGCAATTACTTTTTAATTTGATCAAGTTAAAGGCAGAAATTGACATGACAGATTCGCGACGTCCGCATGATGGCCAATTCGATATGCAACTACCGAATACGATTGTCAATTGTCGCGTTTCAACCTTGCCGTGTTTGCATGAAGAAACCATCGTCATTCGGCTGCTAAGAAATACAGATTATTACACACCTAAAAATTTAGGTTTAGACAAAACGGATTTTTTTCAAACTTTGAGTAAAAATCCAAATGGATTATGGTTAATCACAGGACCTATTGGAAATGGAAAAACAACGACGTATTACAGTATTTTAAGGCATTTTAAGCAACTGCGTGTAGTAAGCTTAGAAGATCCTATTGAAGTCCCTTCGAACGATTTTGTTCAGCTTACTTTGCAAGCAGATTTGCCGCCAGATAAGTTTGTTCGCAACCTATTGCGGCAAAGCGTGCGCATTGTCGGCATTGGCGAAATACGGGATACGCAACATCTCAAAATGGCAGTTAATGCGGCTTTGACGGGCCACTGCGTATTAGCAACTTTGCATGCAAATTCGTTAGCAAGTGTAACGCAACGTTTGGAAAATTTAGGTTATGATCGTGCTCAACAAACACAGTTCTTAAGTGGCATTCTTTTTCAATCCTGGGCAAAAGCATCAGAACGTATGGTTGTTTTTGAAGATAAAGTTTTTGCTACTTCGAAGATTGCAGGAAAACTTTAAAATCGTTTGTACTCAATTTGGTCAATACTCCATTCGCGCTCTTTATCCGATTTCGCTTCACGATGAACCCATAAGCGACATTGTATAGAAGCATTTTTCTGCAAATTTTTGAGCTGAGACTCGATAATAAAACTTTCTTCTCGTAACACAAATATAGGAAGATTATCCAATGCATTCCAAGGGTTTGCTAAATCTTGAGAAAATGTAGAAACAAACGAATAAACATTATAAAAAGGTTGTTTTCCCAAAATGTCCTCACATAATCTTCCAGCTACAGACTCCTCGAACAATCCATTCAATTGTTGCCTTAATTGTACTTCGTTCGCATTTAAATTAAAAAAAACTGCAGATTTATCAAAAACAACATTGTCCCAAAAATAGTTATTAATTGCATCCTTTTTTCCAAATGCAATTGTCGGCTCAAAACTTTTATGAAAAAACAAACTCGCATTTAAACATTGTAGTGGTGTTTGAGTCTTAAAATAAACTTTATCAACGACTTCTTTGGGCTTTTCAGGTTCAGGAGGTAATGACTCGGGAGAACTTTTCCTCCATTTACCCTTAGAACCGGAAGCAGGTTTCGTAGATGTTGCAACTTTTAATGTTTTTTCGACCCAAACATTGCCGTATTCCAAGTTAAACTTTGAAAAATCTTGTTCTATGTCCATTGTATGCACAATAGATTTTCCGGAATCTAAAGCATAAATAAAGTCTTGGCTTTTGTTGATAGATCCACTCTTTATTTCAACTGTTAAAACTAGATTGCAGTTACCATTTAAAGGACGATCGAAGGGATTCAAGAAGGTTAATTTTAACTGCTTATCAACTTTATCCCAAGCTTTTAAGTAAGGTTCAAAAAGCTCAGCGTCTAAAGAAGTATTATTTTTTAGAGAAAACCAACGTTTTTGAACAAGTGGGTAACTATCTTTAAAAGGTACTTCTTCTTTTAACTCTTCTGGAGGTATTTTTTCCCCAAAAAGCTCTTCTAGGGGTTGTCGCAGGCCTTCTGCTTGATACAAACAAGGAATATAGTGTTGGGTATCAGGATTTGAAAATACGGAAATTTTTGCAGAATTTTCAAAGAGACTTTCGTCAAAATCTACTAAACCTTTTTTGCTAATAGCATCTAAAAAATGGAGTTTCCCAGCCGATTCATAAGTAATGACCGTATCTCTACTAACAGCTTTTTTTAATTGTTTGAAGGCTGCAAAGCAGAGTTCTAGCGCCTGTTTTTCATCAAAATAATTACGATGCGTTTGTTGCCAATAGCGCTTATATTGGTAGTTTTTTAAAGAAAGGGCAGCAATTCCACTGCCAAGTACGATAAGGCACAAAACCGTAAACGTAAGGTTACCTCGAAAGGTATTAGAACGTTTGTTGTGTCGGAAGCTCTGGCGAAGCAAACGTTTTTCCATCTTCATTCAACAAATTTGCAGTTACAAAAATCAGCAAATTACGCTTTTGCGATGTTTGACCTTTTGATGTAAATAATTTTCCTAAAAGTGGAATGCTACCAAAAACTGGTACTTTATCTTTTGTTTCCTTAACTTCTTCGCGCGTTAAGCCTCCCATAACGAGTGTGGCACCATTAGCTAAAGAAACTTCGGTTTTAATACGTCGAGTTGAAAAAACAGGCTGATAATAGCCAGAATCATACGATTGAACATTTGTCCCATAGGTTATAATATTACTGCCTCCATACGGCACAAATCCTTCTAATTCGGTAACACAAGGTTCGAGCGACAAGTGAATGCGATCATTGCTTTCAACTAAAGGTACAACGCTCATTTCAACACCAACATTACGTGTAACAAAATTTTCAGGAACGCCTGCAATGATGGCTGTTCCAGCCGATGAGGCATCCGAATGTTTACTTCCGACTTCAGCGCGACCATCACGAAAACTTTCTGGATAACGCAACTCTTGAGCAACAACAATTTCTGCTTTTCTACCCGACAAAACGGTTACTTTAGGCGTACTCATGAGGTCAGAATCCGAACGTTGCTCAATTGCACGCAAAATAAATTGCATCTGGTAACGATTAAGGATGGTATTGGCATCTAAAAATGACGCTACATTATTACCAAAATCAAGCGCATTAGGAAATTTAGGAATAGCCGATGTAGTGTTTTCAATGCTTTCTTTACTGGCCCACTTGATGCTGTCAAGTTGAGATAAAGGGCGCAAAGTTGTTGTTGTATCAACTTTAACATTATTGGTCTTGCCTGAATTCCAGCGTAGACCAAGCTCCTCCAAAACTCCTTGTTGGATATCTAAAAATTTAGTTTCAATGGCAACCTGAGGCAAAGGCTTATATTGTTGAAGTAAAGTTTGCATACGGCATAAAACATCCGGATAATGCGTTGCAACAATCCGACAACCATCGTAAGCAAAGCCAACACCTTCTTCAGTCCAAGAAACACCAATTTTACCAAAAAACTCCTTAAGTAAGGCTTCATCTGAAAGCAATTTTTCTTTCTCTAAAAAAGGCGATTGAGCATAGTTCAAAATCTGTAGAACGCTTCCACGAGATACCGGAAAAACTTGTGTACGTAAATCTAACGCTCGCTTGGTACCATCTCGAAACACAACCACATTTCCCTCAATCTGAAAGGAAAAGTGCGTCATTTCACAAATATAACGCAAGATTTTCTCCAACGATAACGACTGCACATTGAGATCTACGCAAGGATCTTTATGCTCTGGATCAATAAGTACAAAACTAACGCCTTTACCTTCTAAATCATAAACACTGGAAAACTCTGTTAAAAACGTCAATGCTTTTGACAACGGCAATTGACTTAAATTGACTTTGGGAATAACGATACGTGTCAATTGCTCACTCAGAGACTGTTTTTCACAAAGGTTTTTGTTAACGTTAGCATTACTAAGTTCACTAAAGCTCGTCATTTCTGCGGGTTTAGGCGCCGACCAAGTTTCTTGAATATCTTTCAAAAGTGCTTCATGAACTTCCTTGCGCTCATCTGCACTTAACAAATTCAAAAACAAGAATGAAATAGTAAATAGCGTTAAACACGCTCTGTTAGCTTTATTATTACCCAAATTATTCACGTGACACCTGACATTTTTATGCCCTACTATTAATATGCTTATAAATAAGAATTCTTTTCTACAAGCGAAAAATAAGAATTTTTTGAAAAGAGCTTGCCAAGAGGGTCGTAAGTTATTGTAAAATAGTGGAATTATGCCAACTTACGATTACAGTTGTAGTTCTTGCGGAAAAACATTAGAAATATTTCATTCCATAAAAGAACCTGCAAAAACAATCTGTCCTTATTGCCAGAAACCAACATTACAAAGAAAAATAGGAGAAGGTGCAGGACTTATTTTCAAAGGACGTGGATTTTATGAAACGGACTATAAGCATTCTTCAAAGTGCGATCAATGCTCTAAGATGGGGGATGCAGCGGCATGCCCTCACAAAGCTTAAAGGAAAATCTCAAGAAGACGTCCTTCGTTTTATTCGTAAGCAGGGATGGCAGTATAGTGAAATTGCTCCTAAGATCGGGGTTTTAGGTATTGATAAGCCTTTACCTCCAAGCTACATTGAAAAGCTTGCGCAAGCCTTAGGTTGTCAGTTGCATGTTTATGTAAGTTCTAAAAATGCGCTTTTAGATGTAGAAACAGATATCTTTTACAAAAACAAACGTTTACATTCTGTTCTAGAAAAAGCTTATCAATTACGTGCTTCAGACATTTATTTAACGGTTTATCCCGAAAAAGCCGTTTTAAAATTTAAAAGCAAACGAGATTGGGTTCAACACGAAACCTTTACCTTTAATGTCGGAGAACATTTATTAAAAAGCTTTCTGGTTTTAGCACGCTTAAATTTTGATATAACGCGTCGGCCTCAAGAAGGTCATTTTCGTTATGAATACGAGAATAAAATTTTATTTTGTCGCTTGTCCTATCTTGCAAGTACAGTTACACAAAGTTTGGTTTTGCGCTTATTAAGCGAAGATTTATTTCCTTTTTCAATAAAAACCTTAGGCTTACCGAACGATTTACTCCATTTTATTGATCATAAATTAGAATTTAATGGCATGATTCTTATTTCTGGAGCTACAGGAAGCGGCAAAACAACAACTCTATACGCTTTAGGTAAATTGCTTTGTCAAAAAGGATTAAAAGTGATTTCCTTGGAAGATCCTATCGAAGCCGAGATGGATGACTGGACGCAAACAGAAGTAGATCCAAAAGCTGGATATACATTTGAAACGGGTTTAAAAGCCGTTTTGCGACAAGACCCTAATGTTATTCTTATTGGAGAAATTCGAGATAACGAAACCGCAAAAGCAGCCTTTTATGCTTGTTTATCTGGATATCTGGTTGTAGCTACCTTACACGCTCAGCATATTGAACGCGTTGTAATGCGCTGCCAAGAATTAGGAATTGACTTCAATCTTTTTAAGGACAGCATTCAGTTGCAAATCCATCAATCTTGGGACCTTGATTGTAAAAATAGTTCGCCGAATTTTCAGTGGATTTCTAGACCTAAAACAGAAAATTCTTAAAAAAAGATTGCCTTTCTATTTTTATAAATCTATAAGTAAGGACATGTGGAAAGTTATTGGTGTATTACTTGTATTTTCTTTGTCGGTTAATTATGGTTTTACGAATGATGTAAAAGAAAAAACAATTTCTGAAAGGTCGCCTCAAATAGTTGCTACAAACGAAAACCAGAAAGACATAACAGCAAATGTCGAAACAAAAGACGCTACTCCTTTAGAAGAAAATGATTTAAAAACGGAAGACAAAACGCTACAAAGTGAAGAACATAAAACCTCTGATAATAAAAAAGGTTCTTTTGATGAGCGTGTTTTCAAGAAAACACCGTCTTTAGCAAGTTCCGTAATTATCAAAGTTTACAATCAAGATAAGTTCATGGGTATTGTTTTAATCGAACGTGGACGCCCACCTTTGGGAAAAGCACTTCCAGGTGGCATCATTCGCTATGAAGAAACTTGCGAAGATTGCGTTGCTAGAACAGCTCGCGATGAATGTGGCCTAAACCTTCAAAACATGAAACAATTCCATGTTTATTCGAGTTCAGATCGAGATCCTAGAACCCATATGATCGACATCGTCTTTACCGCACAATGTACAGAATTCATTCCTTCTGCAGGAACCGACGCTAAGCATGCTTTTGTTTGTCCTATTAATGAAATTCCATGGGATCATTTGGCTTTTGATCATGCTCAAATTTTAAAAGATTTTTTAGACTTTGAATTAAGCAAGGACAATAAAGAATTGAGACACGACTTGTATTTTCCAGCCATTATTGAAAAAAAAGAACGCGAAGCAAAAGATCTTAAGGAGATTTCTAAAAATGCTTATAGGCCTCCATTTTTAGCAACAACAGTTATTATTGAAGTTTACGAAAAAGACGTCTTCAAAGGTATCGTTATGATTGAACGTGGTTTAGAACCTTACGGTAAAGCACTTCCAGGCGGACCTGTTCAATATGGAGAAACCGTCCAATATACTGCTAAACGTGAAATGAAAGAAGAATGCAATTTGGACTTAGCTGACGTTAAACAGTTTCGAGTTTACGATTCCATTAATCGGGATCCTCGCAGACGTTGTATTGATGCGGTTCACATTTCCCGTTGTGATAACGTAATCCCACAAGCCGGTTCAGATGCCGCAAAACTTTGGGTTTGCCCTCTCGATAAAATTCCTTGGGATGAACTTGCTTTCGATCACGCAGAAATCTTAAGAGATTATCTTGTTTGGCGCGAAGGTGCATTTTATCAGCAGTTGCATAATCCGTAAAAATTTTTACCT
>CAZIZB010000006.1:0-14570 GCA_964543635.1 uncultured Opitutales bacterium
TACTTTCTTTTCATAAAATGATTTCCCTGTTTAAGCTTCAAGGGGAAGCGATTTTTGGGTTAAATAATCGGCAATCAGGTGCTCCAAGGTCTCACTATCTTTAGCAAACAGGCGGATACCTTCAGCTAATTTTTCGGTAGCCATAGGATCTGCATTTAATTGCCAACGAAAGTCTTTTTCGGTAATAGCTGGAGTAGGGGAAATCGTTTCTGTTGAAGAAAGTTTTCGGGTAATGGATTCTTCTGATTTGCTTAATGCTTCAAGTAATTTAGGGGAAATGGTCAAACGATCGCAACCTGCCAAGGCTATTACTTGTTCTAAGGTTCGGAAGCTAGCTCCCATGATTTCTGTCGTATATCCTTGGGATTTCAAGGTTTTGAAAATCGTTTTTACGGAACTTACACCGGGGTCTTCGGGTAAAGTAGCGAGTAAATCCTTTGCCTTATACCAATCATAAATACGGCCAACAAAGGGTGAAATCAGTGTTACGCCTGCTTGTGCACAGGCCAAAGCTTGTATTGGGTTGAAAATAAGAGTTACGTTACAAGCGATACCTTGTGTTTCCAGGATTTTAGCTGCTTGAATCCCTTCCCAAGTTGCTGCGATTTTTATCAACAAGCGTTTAGGATCGATAGCTTTCGTTTCGAAGGCTTGGATCAAAGTGAGGGCGTTGTTGACCGTAGCTTCAGTATCGAATGAAAGTCTTGCGTCAACTTCGATGGAAAGGCGTCCTGGAATTTCTTTCAAAATCTTTTCGCCCATAATCACTGAACAAGCCATCCATACGGCTTGCAGGGTAGGGGACTTGCCACTTTGTTCTTTTGCAAACACATAAGCCTCTTCAATCGGTTCGCAAGTTCCTTGAAAGGCTTTTAAAATAAGCGTAGGATTGGTCGTTGCTTCTTCAGGTTTAAATTGAATAATTTCATTTAAATTGCCTGTATCGGCAACAATATGCGTCCATTGTTTAAGTTGAGAAAGGGTATTATTCATGATGTTTTAAAAGTTGAAGTAAAAAGGATTCCAAAGCTTGAACAGCTCCAAAATTAACTTCTGTACGTTTATAACAAGTTTCTAAAACTTGAATCCATTGATAAAATAAACTTGGATTGGGATTAAATTTCTCAGAATGAAACAGGGTGCTCAAAGCGATTTCTATCTGCTGAAAAGCTTCTTGTATGAGTTGCTTTTCGTAGCCTGCTTTCTGGGCTTCCAATTCTTCTTCACTTAAGTCTTCAGAATTTGTTTTTAAATGAGCTTGTTGTTGCGTTAGATAAGTTTGGAAGCGGTATAAAAGTCCGTAAATTTGCAAAGGATTTAAGGCCTTCCCTGTTTTTAAGTACAAAGTAACCTTCTCCTTAAAAGCTTCCAACCAGGGTTCTAAAGCCTCTTCTTGCGAATTCATGGCATTGGATGCTGTTACACGAATCCACCAACAACGACTTCGAAGGGTAGGAAGTACATAATAAGGCTTTGTGGTAATCAAAAAAATAGAAGTATTTGGACTCGGTTCTTCAAGCGTTTTGAGCATGGCATTTGCGGCAGAAGTATGCAGTCGATCGGCCTCTACAAGCCCAAATACTTTATGGCCTCCTTGCTGTGCACTCATGTAAACTTCGCGATTAAGCGTACGCAAAGCATCCACTTGTATTTGTCTCATTTTATTAGTGGGACGAATACAGTGAAAGTCGGGATGTTGCTCAAGAACGTCCGATGATGTTTGTAGCAATCGTGCAGCCCAATCTTTGAAAAATTGAAAAAGTGATGCCAAATCAGTCCCTGTAAGTAAGACGCTTTGTGGAACTTTATCGAGAAAAACGTTTTCGTTCATTTATTTAAAAAACGTGTTTGTACTGCCTCCCAAATAGCATCTGCAACTTTTTGAACACCTTGAGCACCATCTACAAGGACCAAACGTTCCGGAAATTCTTTTGCCAAATAAAGATAACCTTCGCGTACAGCTGAGTAAAATTCTATACTTTCTTTTTCAATGCGATCTGGAATGCTGTTTTTACGACGTTGAACACGCAACAAACTTTCTTCGGCTGGAATATCAATAACAATCGTTAAATCGGGCATCAAGTTGCCAACTGCGAATTGATTGATGGCTTTAACTGGACCGTCCGCTAATTGGCGCGCAACACCTTGATAAACGGTTGTGGAGTCTAAGAAACGGTCACAGAGGATAAATTTTCCAAGATCTAATTCCGGAACAATAACTTCACGCACTAATTGCGCCCGACTTGCAGCAAATAAAAGCAATTCCGTTTCTGGGCAAATGGTGGTTTCTTCATCGCTACCGATTAAGATATGTCGTATTTTTTCTCCAACAGAGGTTCCTCCGGGTTCACGTGTTACCAAAATTTCTTGATTTGCCTTTTGTAAACGTTCTGAAAGCATGCTAATTTGCGTTGTTTTTCCGCAACCCTCGCAGCCTTCAAATGTGATAAAAACACCTCTTTTCTTCATTCTAACTCCTTCCCTTTATAAAATTCATTCCACAACGCACTCACCTGCTCTTTAGAAGGTGTATGGCCTTTTTCAATATAGAGTACAGCAGTAATATGCCCTAATTGCAAACATTGTGCAAGCGATAAATGCATCAAAACGCCACCGAGAAAACCACCATTAAAGTGATCTCCGCTACCCGTCAAACAAGATAAATGACGTGCTTTTAAGGCAGGAACAAAAGCAATTTCCTCCTTACAAGCCGCAACAGCACCTTCGGAACAATGTACGATTAGACCATTAATCTGCAGATATTCTTTGAGGTCCTTGACCCAACCTGCATAAGACTCTGTTTCTAACCGATTAGGTGGTTCTGGTTTCCCTAAAAGCTTTCCGATAAAACGAATTTCAGAACGATTTACACCAAGATAAACATGGGATTTTGACTGGAATTTAGGTAATAACTCCAATAAATGTCGACAGTCTTCATGGGTGCGTTTTGCAGGATCTGCTAAATCAAAAAAGCAAATACGTTCTTTATTTTCACTTAATTGGGGCCAAATGTTTTCTAAAATGTTTTCAAAAATTTCCGACAAATGCAGTAACATCGTCCAATTTTGAAAGCAGATAAGGTCGGATTGAGAAAATTGTGAAATTAAACTTGTTTCCCTAATGACTTCAGTAAGACCTTGATACGTTACTGCTTCCATTGGACTGGTATAACCTAAAAGTAATTTCCCATCTGAAAATTCCAATGCCTGGGTTTCCCCAAAGGAACCCAAGGTGGTTGCCTCAACTTTTTGCGTAAAATCCTTAAAAACTGAATGTATAGGTTCCCCTAAAGTACCTACATAGTGAACATTTATTCCTAAATTTGCTAGTGTATTTGCCAGTAAAGGGCCATTTCCGCCCATCTTTTCTTGCTTGAGATAGAGTTCAATATTAAGATTAGACCGGCTGGCACTTTGAATCTTTTCGCCAAATTCCGTAAGGGTTTCAAATCCTTCAAACGAATTACCACCCCCTTTACGTAGTTTAACCGGCACAACCAACTTATCTACAAACCCATCTAAGCCTACCCAGGCTCTCTTATTACTCAAACTTCCTTGCATACACTAAGTATATCAAGAAATGGAAATCTTTTCAAATAAAAAATTGAAAAAATTAGCTTGGGTTTGGGAATAAGCTTACAAAGAATTCGCTTCCTGACTGATAAATTGAGATATATTGGCAATAGGTACGTTGTGTTCCGTTTGCTGTTTTGTATTCTTTATTTGTACAGTGTTTTTCAAGAATTCTTCGTGTGCGCAGATAATGATAAATTGTGGATTTTCATTATAAGCCTTTTTAAGCTGCTTGGATAAGGATTTCGTTTCTCCTAATAAGTAACTAACGCGATGGTTCTTCTGACGTAATTCCTGAGTCAATTGTAGGGCAAATGCGCGCTCAGTTTCTTCAAATACCACAAAACAGTCGCAAGGAGAGGGTAGGGTAGGGAGAAGATTTTGCTTCGTAAGTAGATCGGTTAAGGTAACGTCTCCAGCAGCAAAACCGACTGCAGGCATGGCATGTCCCGTTAATTTTTCAAAAAGTTCGTCATAGCGGCCGCCACCTGCAAGCGCACGTCCTTGTTCGCTTTTTTCAAATACTTCAAACACAAACCCTGTATAATAAGCAAGGCCACGAACAATGCTTAGATCGATTTGTACGTAATCCTGGCACCCCAAAAGTTCTAATTCCTTAAGCAGCAGTTGCCATTCCTTTAAACGCGCCAATAAGCGCTCGTGGTTTGTTGGAGTTGCGTTCTCCTCAAAACAGGCTTGGATCGCTTCCAGGGTCTTGCAATTACGTAAAACTTCAGTTTGTTGAAAAAATTGTTCTGCAGAAATCGATCCCGGAAGCAGTGTTGCCAGATCTTTTTCAATTGCTTCGTGCGAACGACGTTCCCATTTATCAAATAAATTAAGAATTTTTGCTTGAGTGTCTGGATCCGAAATCTCGAATTTTTCTAGCCAGAGCATCCATAATTGACGATCACTTAAACGAACATAAAAGTGTTGCTGGTTGAGCCCAAAAAACTTAAAACTTTCAATAGCCAGAGCGATTAATTCTGCATCGGCTGTGTAGCTTGTTTCGCCAACAATATCGACATTAAACTGATAGAAAGAACGCAAACGACCTTTTTGAGGACGTTCATAGCGAAAATTTTCTGTTATATTAAACCATTTCGTTGGACGCTTTAAGGTGGCGATTTGACTGCCTAAAATGCGGACTAGCGAAGGCGTCATTTCCGGACGTAAGGCAATTTTACGTTTCCCCTTGTCCTCGAATGCAAATAATTGTTCTGCTATTTCATCACCTGATTTTTTAGTAAAAAGTTCCAACGACTCGAGAATGGGACCGTCAAATTCTTCAAAACAAAAATGGTTTGCAACACGCCTCCAGCCTTTAAAAATGTAGTTGCGGTAAGCACATGCTTTTGGAGTAAAGTCCCTAAAACCAGGTAATAATTCTGTCATAGTCAATTATTTGATGACTTTTATCGACGATTTACAAGCCTTTTAATTTAAAACTTGATAGAGGAAATTAGGTCCACCATAAAATTTTCTTGGTGGCGCAAAATTCTTGCTTGAAAAATTGATCTAGAAAGAGGTAGTGCGTTTGTCTTTTTAAAGAACCATTGGGGAGTAGGGTAGACATTTCGCCTCCGGTCCAATAAATGATCGTCGACGATTTGTTTTTTAAATAATGACGCGTCATTTGGATAAAATCAACAAATGCAGTCACGCCACGTCCTACAATACCATCATACTTTTCTTTTGTGTTTTCTAATCGCTCCCATTGTGTACGAACATTTTTCAATTGCAAGGCCTTCGACATGGCTTCAACCGCTTCAATTTTCTTATGAGTCGCATCTAACAAGGTAAAGTGTTTATCGGGAAAAAGAATTGCAAGGGGAATGCCCGGAATGCCTCCTCCTGTTCCTACATCTAAAATCGTCTTTAGAGGTTCAAAACAGCGCAATGTAATAGCGGGTAGCGCTGGTAAAATGTGCTTTTCGAATAAAAATTCCGTATCTTTTCTAGAGACTAGATTAACCTTTTCATTCCACTTAAGAAGCAGATCTTTATAATGATGCAATTGCTGCCATTGAAGATCTGTAACTTGTGGAAGAAAAGGTTTAAATCTATCCATTAAACAGACGTTTTCTCATTGCGAATTTCAGAAACGCAAGCATGAAAGATAACATTTTTGGGCAATAACGTAATTTCATAAGGATGAAATAAACGTTTTGCAAACAATTGTGAACCTTCACGTAATACCTTTCTGAGATAAAACTCGGTATCTTGCTCCAATAAAACAATCTTGCCGTCTTCAAAATCGTTTGATTGTAAACGATTCATAAGAAGCAGGCCTTCTTCTCCAAACACCTGAGTACATGCTGCGGGTGCTGGCAAAGCAAATGAATGTTCATTGAAGTTGCGTTCCGTTTTTATCCAACGATGCAATTCATTTGAAACGTCTGCGTCATTATATAACCATCCTTTCAAATGTCTCCAATTGATAATCGGTAGGATACAACCTCGAGTAGAAAAGCCCAAGTTATTAGGGGTGAGTACCTCAAATCCCAATAACTGTTCCAAACTAACTTCGAAGAACTGCGCTATAGCAACTAAAGTATTGATGCGCGGATCTGTTGTATGGCCCGATAACAATCGATTAACCGTTGTTTGCGGTAAGTTAACACCTCGACATAAATCGGCTTCACTCATTTTGGCGCAAGCCATGAGCTGCCTTATATTTTTCCCGATGGGAAAATTTATTACGTCATCACCTCCACTGCTCGACTCTAAAACCATTCTTAAGAATTAAACATGATTTGATATAAAAAGTAAAGTTTTTTATTTGGTTTCTAGTAAATTTTGAGTATTTTCTTACAAAAGCCGCATGAATACTAGGAAAAATACACCTCTTTGGTTTTTGACTTGTTTTTCGCTCTGTGTTGCACACAAAAACTTATAATTTTAAGTTTTTATGTATATTTGGGTGGGATTTTTCTCAAAAAACATTTAAAAAGTATTATTTTTAAAAAAAGTAGTATTTTTTAGTTGATTTCTATAAAAACATGTCCACAATATGTATTAGTTTTTGTGGTAAGTAAGGCCTTGATGTATGCAAGGTGTTCGTTAAAAGCAAAGAGTGTCCTACAGTGGGTGCGTAGATTTAGCAAGTGGTCTACGCACCCCGTTTTATTACTTAGTAAAGATTTTCTAAGTGTTGGAGGTGGGTTTTACCATTTTAGTTGTATACCAATTGTTTTAAATACGTTTGGTGATGCTTAATTAAAGAGATAGGTTGTTTGCCACAAAACGATAAGGTTTTTCTCGCCAAATGGGTCCGGCATAATCAATACCAATACGAGGGCTTGCTTTAATTGTATAGGTTTGTATAGCAGGAGCAATCCAAAGATCTGTCTGAGGATGACAACGTTGGTTATTAAAGTCTCGATGAATTGAAAGTGCTCGCGTCAATCGTCCTGGACCTTGAATACCTTCAATAGCGCGAATGAGAACGGCGCTTGGTTGGTTTTCAGGATTTGTAACAATATTGAGCATAGAATGCATGCCATAACAAAGATAGATATACCAATATCCTGCAGGTCCAAACATAGGAGCATTCCGTTGTGTTTTCCCGAAACGCGCATGCGATGCTAAATCTTCACTACCTAGATAAGCTTCTGTTTCTAGAATAGGAAATGCGAGTATCTTTTCATTAAGTTTGCGACATAGTAAACAACCGATAAGTTCTTGAGCGACAACAATCGCAGATCGTTCAAAAAATGATTCTGGCAAAAAGGGGTTCATCATGTAGCTTATTTTTTTCAAACGATAGAATTAAAAAATTTTTTACAGCTAAAAACAAGCATCAATTCTCATAAAGAAGTGTATTGTGAATAACTTGTAAAAAACTTCATCTTGCATTCCTATAAAAAATAGGATTTTATTATTCTCATGTCAAAAAAGTGTTGCTTCCATTTTTTAAAAAAGTTTTTAAAAAGGTCAAAAAGTGTGTATTTTATCGGGGATAAAGCAGGTGGTGCAATTTTTTGAACACTATTTTGGGTTTAATTTAAATCGTTTTACTTAAGGAATAAGATTGCTTGGTAGTAATTGTGAACAACTTGCGCGTTTTATGATACAGAATACACCCATACTTGAACTTTGGAAGGCTTTACAGGAACAACTGAAGGTAGTTTTCTCAAATGATATTTTTAATACTTGGTTTAAGCCTTTAGAGTGTGATCCGGAAGCTCCTGAAGGCAAAATGGTTCTTCGCACAAGTAATGAGTTTGCAACACTTTGGTTACAAAACAACTACCAAGAGATTTTGGAAAAAAAGCTGGCTCAATTAACGGAATATCCACTTGTGTTAGAGTTTAAGACACATGAAACAAAGGTTTCGGCAACGGCACCACAAGCGGCTATTACGACGAAACCTGTTGCAAAGGCAATAAAAACCGCAAATGCTTCAGGCCAGTTAACTTCGGGACAAGGGTTGAGCCCACAAAATACCTTTGAGAATTTTATTGTAGGAGCCGGTAGTCAATTAGCACATGCTGCAGCTGTAGCCGTAGCAAATGCTCCTGGACGAGCTTATAATCCTTTATTTCTCTACGGAAATACGGGATTGGGTAAAACACACTTAATGCAGGCTGTGGGGCATCATGTTTTGAAAAATCAGCCCAATGCTAAAGTCATTTACATTACGACAGAACGTTTTACAAATGACTTTATTTATGCTATTCAAGAAAATCAGTTATCAAAGTTCAGGAAAAAATATCGCGGAGCTGATGTTTTGCTCATTGACGATATTCACTTTTTAGCAGGTAAAGAGCGTATTCAAGAAGAATTTTTCCATACCTTTAACGAACTTTTTGAATCGCAGCGGCAGATTTTCTTATGTAGCGATCGACCTGCTTCTGAAATTGCTAAACTGGAAAATCGTCTTGTTTCTCGCTTTCAATGGGGTTTGGTGTGTGATATCCAGCCACCGGATTTTGAAACACGTGTGGCTATTATCACCAAAAAAGCACAGTCGATGAACCTTGTCTTAGAGATGGATGTTATCGATTTCCTCGCCGAACGTGTTACCAAAAATGTGCGTCGCATGGAAGGGGCGCTAAATCGCATTTTAGGGTATCAGAAGCTTTTGCACACAACGGCTTTATCGGTAGAAAAAGTAGAAAGCATGCTGCAAGATATTTTGCAAGAAGAGCTAGCTGCCCAGGTGACGATAGAAGATATCCAGAAAGGTATTTGTGATTTTTATCATTTATCGCTTGCCGATCTTTTGAGTAAAAAACGTCCGGCCAATATCGCATTTCCTCGACAAGTAGCAATGTACTTATGTCGTATTCTAACGCCAGCGTCTTTACAAGAAATTGGGATTGCCTTTGGTGGTAGGGATCATGGAACGGTTATTCATGCTTGCAAAAGTGTTGAGAATGCCTTACAACAAGAACCAACAACCAAGCGAACCTTACAATTTTTACAACAAAAATTAAGCAGTAAACAATGAATTACAAAGATTTTTCAGTAGAGCAGATACGGCAATTACAACAGTGGGTCTCGGAGATTCAATCGGTGAGTGAATTGCAGACAAAAATTAATGCGAGTTTTAACACCCATTTGACCTATTTAGAAGTACGTTTTTTGTTGGATGATCTTCAATTAGAATTGAAGAAAAAAGAGACGCAAGTTGATGCAGAAGGTGACCAAACCGATTCAAATCCTGCAGCGCCAAGCGATGACGATGTACAGGTACAAGTTGATCCAGTTACGCGCCCTGGAATGATTTTTAATGGCAATGTGCGTTTTTCGGATGGGCAATCAGCTTCTTGGGGGTTGGATCAATTCGGTCGTATATCGCTGAAGCCCGAGCAAGAAGGCTATAAACCTTCGCAAGCAGACATTGCGCAATTTCAAGCATTATTGCAACAACAACTCAGCGAACTTTCGCAGAAAAAAGCTTTTGGATTATAACGATGAAAGTTTATTTAGATCTTCTTAGGAAAGTTTTGAATGAAGGGGAGGAACGGACAGACCGTACAGGCGTTGGTACAACGGGTATATTTGGTACGCAAATCCGTGTCGATATTTCAGAAAAATTCCCTTTGCTGACAACCAAAAAAGTACATTTTAAGTCTATTGCCTACGAACTTCTTTGGTTTTTAAAAGGTGAAACCAATATTCAATATTTACAAGATCATGGGGTTCGTATTTGGAATGAATGGGCAGATGCAGAGGGTAATTTAGGACCTGTTTATGGAGCTCAATGGCGCCATTGGAAATGTGCCGACGGACGTGTTATCGACCAAATACAACAACTCATAGAAGGGATAAAAACTAATCCTTTTGGTCGGAGACATATCGTTTCTGCTTGGAATGTCGGCGAGATTGACAAAATGGCCTTACCACCTTGCCATTCTTTTTTCCAATTTTATGTTAGCACGAAGGGTACTTTAAGTTGTCAATTGTATCAACGCAGTGGTGACTTATTTTTGGGTGTTCCTTTCAATATTGCATCTTATTCATTGTTGACTTATATGGTGGCCCAAGTTTGCGGATTGAAACCAGGCACATTTGTCCATACTTTAGGGGATGCCCATATTTACAATAATCATCGTGAACAAGTAGAATTACAACTTTCTCGTGAACCTAAGGAATTGCCTACTTTGCAATTAGATAGTACGATAAAGTCGATTGATGATTTTACCTTTGAGTCGTTTACGATCAACGATTACGACCCTTATCCAACGATTAAAGCGGATGTTGCTGTCTGATAAAAAAACTTCTTTCAAGGCGATTGCGGCGATGTCCATCAACCGTGTTATTGGTTGTCAGCAGCAATTACCTTGGCATATTCCTGAAGAATTAAAGTGGTTTAAGCAAGTTACCTTAAATCAAACCTTGCTTATGGGCCGCAAAACCTTTGAGTCGATGGGATGTCGTCCTTTACCACAACGTAAGACGTATGTGCTTACCAGAAATCAAGTAAGTTTTCAAGGAGTAGAGGTCATTCATGATCCCGAAGAACTTTATACTTTGGGGGGGACGGTATGGGTATGTGGTGGTGCGCACGTTTATAAGCAATTGTTGCCGATTTGTGATGAGCTTATTTTATCTATTATTCCGCAGACAATTGAAGGGGATGCGTTTTTTCCAGCTTTCGAATCTTATTTTAAGTTGAACGCTATTTTGAAGCAGACAGATACTTTTGAAGTTCAATCCTGGGTAAAAAGTGAAGAAAATTAGTTTATTTTAATTTAAACTAAAATATGCTTGATTTTTATTAATTGCTTCTTTACAACTTTGGTGTGGTTGCAGTATTTTTTTAATAGTGTAAACGTTTTTTTAATGGAATTAATTTGAGGCAAGGAGGTCGACTATTACTATGTATGATAAGAAATCACTAAAGGCGGAAGAATTTATTAATCACGAAGAAATTCTTAAAACTTTAGACTATGCTGAAAAAAACAAAGATAATCTAAATTTGATCAACAAAATCTTAGAGAAAGCTCGTCCTGTTAAAAAAGGCAATGAAACGCATTGTACAGGGCTTACGCATGAAGAAGCAAGTGTTCTTTTAGCTAACAATAGTAAGGAAGTTACCGATAAGATTTATGCGCTTGCTGAAGAAATAAAAGAAGCCTTTTATGGTGATCGAATTGTAATTTTTGCCCCTCTTTATCTTTCAAATTATTGCGTTAACGGTTGTGTTTATTGTCCGTATCACTATCAAAATAAGAGTATTCCTAGGAAAAAACTTACCCAAGAAGAAGTTGCGCGTGAGGTGATTGCACTTCAAGATATGGGACATAAGCGATTGGCGATTGAATCAGGTGAAGACCCGGTTAATAATCCAATAGAATACATTTTGGAATGCATTAAGACTATTTATTCGGTTAAGCATAAGAACGGTGCCATTCGCCGTGTAAACGTAAATATCGCTGCAACAACGGTTGAAAACTATAGAAAATTAAAAGAAGCCGAAATTGGAACTTATATTTTATTCCAAGAAACCTATCATAAAGAATCTTACGAAAAGTTGCATCCTAAAGGTCCTAAACACCATTATGCTTATCATACGGAAGCGATGGATAGAGCTATGGATGGTGGTATTGATGATGTTGGATTGGGGGTTTTGTTTGGTCTAGAACGCTACAAATACGAATTTGCGGGTCTTTTAATGCATGCGGAACATTTGGAAGCGGTTCATGGTGTGGGTCCTCATACGATCTCGGTTCCACGCATTAAAAATGCCGATGATATTGATGCTAAGCAATTTTCAAATGGAATCGATGACGAAACCTTTGCTAAGATTGTTGCCTTAATTCGAATTGCTGTTCCTTACACGGGTATTATTATTTCAACGCGAGAATCTCAAAATGTTCGTGAAAGATTATTGCAATTAGGTGTTTCCCAAGTTTCGGGAGCATCCAGAACGTCTGTTGGTGGGTACACGGAAAAAGAAAGACCATGTGATACGGAACAATTTGATGTATCTGATCAAAGATCTTTGGATGAGGTAGTCAGGTGGCTTATGCAGCTTGGTAAAATTCCTTCCTTCTGTACTGCTTGTTACCGAGAAGGAAGAACAGGAGATCGATTTATGTCGCTCTGCAAAACCGGACTTATTCAGAACTGCTGTCAGCCGAATGCACTCATTACCTTGAAAGAGTTTTTGGTAGATTATGCCTTTGAAGAGACGAAAAAGATTGGTGAAGCATTCATTCAAAAAGAATTGGATAAAATTCCTAACGAAAACCTGAAAGCCAGTTTAGCTAAAAAACTGATTGCAATTGAAGCAGGAAAGCGTGATTTTCGTTATTAATTCTTGCTGGGTAAAGAAACATAAAGTAGGGGAGTAAGTATGAAACACGTTCTTAAATCAGAAAGACCACATATTTCCTTTTTTGGGTGTACCAATAGCGGTAAATCTTCGTTGGTTAACGCTATTACAAATCAGCAATTGTCAGTCGTATCGGATGTTAAAGGTACCACTACAGATCCTGTTTTAAAGTCGATGGAAATTCTGCCGCTTGGTCCTGTTGTAATCATTGATACTGCAGGCGTAAATGATGTGGGGGAATTGGGTAGACTCCGAATTGAAAAAACGAAACAAATTCTGGATAAAACAGATATTGCTGTTTTAGTTGTGGATTCAACTATAGGAGAAACCGATTCTGATAAAGAATTTAGAGCAGAGTTTGAAAAAAGAAAACTTCCTTATGTTATTGTTTATAACAAAGCTGATATAAGTTTACGCTACTTTTCCTTATTCCAACCGGGGAGGCTATGTGTTAGTGCTTTGACCGGGGAAGGGGTTCAAACTTTAAAGGAAAAACTTGGGCATATCATACAAGAAAGCAAACAGGAAAAGTTTATTATTAAAGATAAACTCAATGCTGGTGATACGATTGTTATGGTTATTCCCATTGATGAATCTGCTCCTAAGGGAAGAATCATTTTGCCGCAACAAAACATCTTGAGGGAGATCTTAGATGCGCAAGCAATTGCTATTTGTTGTCAGCCAGATGAACTTCCTCAGGTTTTAAAAGCCCTTACACCAAAGTTTGTCATTACCGATTCCCAAGTTTTTAATAAGGTCAAAGATAGGGTTCCCGAAACGATAATTTTAACCTCATTTTCTATTTTGATGGCTAATTATAAAGGTGAATTAGATTTATTGTTAGCAGGGGCTAGCAAACTCTCTGAGTTAAAAGATGGGGATAGAATTTTAATTTCCGAAAGTTGTACACATCATAGGCAATGCAATGATATTGGAACTGTAAAATTACCAAAATGGATCAAGCAATTTACGGGAAAGGAACTTAGTTTTGAGTTTACGCAAGGGAGTGAATTTCCACAAGACTTGAGCGATTATGTGCTTATTGTTCATTGCGGAGGATGCATGTCTAATGAAGCGGAAATACGGTCGCGTTTCAATAGGGCTATCGAACAAAATGTTCCTATTGTTAATTATGGTATGGCCATAGCCTACATGAATGGAATATTAAAACGTTCGCTGAAAATTTATAAGGATAGGTTCAATAATCTTTTGGGAACTTCTAATGAATAAGCAAGAAATAATAGCTTTTTTACAAGATGATTCTCAAAATGACTGGCTGTTTAAAGAATCCGATAGGGTGCGTCAGGAAACTGTAGGGGATGCAATCCATTTACGTGCTTTGATTGAGTTTTCGAATATTTGTAAGCGCCATTGTAAGTATTGTGGAATTCGTGCTGGGAATACAGCAACAGAACGGTATCGATTGGAAAAAGAAGCTATTTGGGCTTTGGCAAAAAAAGCTGTTGATCTCGGTTACCGAACGATTGTGCTTCAATCGGGTGAAGATGATAATTATTATTCCGATAAATTATGTGATATTATTCGCTCAATTAAGGCCTTTGATGTTGCTGTAACGCTGAGTATTGGTGAAAAAACCTTTGATGAATATAAAGCTTATCGTGAGGCCGGTGCAGACCGATTTCTTCTAAGGATCGAAACAACAGATAGGCATTTATATGAAAGTATGCATCCATATGCAAGTTTTGACAATCGTGTTCGTTGCCTTCAGGATCTGAAAACGCTTGGGTATGAAGTCGGTACAGGTTGCCTTGTAGGGCTTCCAGGACAAACATTAGAATCCTTAGCAGATGATATCTTGTTCTTTAAGGCATTAGATGCAGATATGATTGGAGTAGGGCCCTTCATTCCCCATACCCAAACACCTTTAAAAGGTGAAAAGCAGGGAGATTTTTGGCTTGCACTAAAGGTTATGGCATTAACACGAATAAACCTTCCAACGATCAATATTCCTGCAACAACTGCCATGGAAACAATCATTCCAAATGGCAGACTTATTGCTTTGCAAAGCGGTGCCAATGTTGTCATGCCAAATGTTTCAACCATCGATTGCCGCAAGAAGTACGAAATTTATCCGAATAAAGCTGGCGTAAATGACGATGAAGTTGCTATGAGAAAAAAATTGGAAGCCATGTTTGCAAATATGGGTCGAACCATAGCAAGTGATAAAGGTTTTCGCAAGAAGTAGTGGA
>CAZIZB010000007.1:0-14409 GCA_964543635.1 uncultured Opitutales bacterium
CAAAAATGACTTGTCAAAACAGATTGTTTATGTTTTTATGAAATCTATGAAACGTTTAGTTTTATTGAGGCATGGAGAAAGTATTTGGAATCAGGAAAATCGGTTTACGGGCTGGACAGATGTAGATTTGACGGAAAAGGGCAGGCAAGAAGCGCAAAAGGCTGCTCGTTTGCTTAAAGAAAATAATTTTACCTTTGATTGTGCTTATACTTCCTTGCTGAGACGTGCGATTCGAACACTTTGGATCACTCTCGATGAAATGGATTTGATGTGGATTCCTGTAGAGCGCGCGTGGCAACTAAACGAACGGCATTATGGCGCCCTTCAAGGTCTAAATAAGGCTGAAACTGCCGCTCAATATGGTGAAGAACAAGTCCGTATTTGGCGTAGAAGTTATGCAATTCGTCCGCCGGAACTCGAAAAGACTGATCCGCGTTATCCTGGCAATGATCCACGTTACAAAAATCTGCCTGAGGCTTCTTTGCCTTTATGCGAGTGTTTAAAGGATACACTAGATCGTCTATTGCCTTATTGGCATAATACCTTGGCCCCTAAAGTTTCAAGTGGTTCGAACGTGCTTATTGTTGCACATGGGAATTCTTTGCGCGCTTTAGTTCAATACTTAGATAAGATTTCGGATGATGATATCCTTAATTTAAATATTCCTACAGGAGTGCCTTTAGTTTACGAATTGGACGATGCATTGCAACCGTTGAAGCATTATTATTTGGGAGATGCCGAAGAAATCGCCAAAGCACAGCAAGCTGTTGCTAATCAAGGGAGGCAGCATTGAAACATAAAGGTTTTACTTTTATTGAACTTTTGTTGGTCATTATCTGTATCGCCGTTTTGGTAACAGGAGCTGGTTTTTCTTTTAAACGTGCAAAAACATCTCATATGGCAGATACCTTTGTTCAAGAGCTCGTTATTTTAAAAACGGCTATCGAAACCTATTACGAATCACGTGGCTCTTTGCCGGAAACAGGAAAGATTAGGCTGTCTTCATGTGAAATCCTCAAACCATTTTGGAAACCATTTAATTCCGACGCTTCTAATGTTCTTGCAGATACATGTTGGTATGGTAATATTTCAGCAGATTTAAATGAGGTTTACCTGCAACTGTATCGTTATGAAATTCAAGATAGTAAACGGACCAACAATACAAAACTGGTTATTTTTTCAGAATCAGAAGTAAAAGTTTTGCAGAAAAAAATGGAATCTATTTGTAAGTTCGATAAGGAGCAAAATGCTTGCTATATTTTTCAAGAACCTATCTCGGTTACAACCTCTCAACCGTCTGTAGATCTCTTGAAATGATAAAAAAAAGTGTACGAGATAAATTGTATGCTCGATTAGACAAGTTTAATAAGGTTGAGCTAAGTAATTTATTGCAGTATCTTGATCGAGAACGAAATTTGCTCGATTCCATTTTTAATTTGTTGCAGGAAGCTATATTGTTGGTTGATGCAAAGGGGAGGATAGAATTTTTTAATAAAGCGGCTTCGCATTTGTTGAACTTGCCTAAAGATAATGCTAAACAGTTCATTCTTTGGCATTGGGTTCCTTCTTTAAAAAACTTTTTTGATCCTACTCATGGAAATTTACACCCCGATGTTTGGGCAAAAGAAACGGAATTGATTTATCCGGAAAAAAAACAAGTCCGTTTGCATATACAAACTTTTCCGGAACATACCCAAGAACAACGTTTTATTGTCTTACTGCAAGACATAACCCAAGAAATTCAAGAAAAAGAAGAGCAACTCGTACAAGAGCGCTTTGATTCCGTTGTACAACTCGCTTCAGAAGTTGCACATGAATTAGGAAATCCGCTTAATTCAATGGCGATCCATTTACAACTTATTCAACGGGCTTTAAGTAAAGTTTCTATTTCAGAAAAAGTATCGCATTCTTTAAAAATTTGTCAGGACGAAATTGCACGCTTGGATGAAATCATACGACATTTTCTAAAAGCAGCTCAACCCAAAGAATTGCAATTAAAAAAAGAACCCATACAGCCTGTAATCGAAAGCGTTTTGTCGGTTCTTCGCCCACAATTAGAGAATTTGAACATTGCTGTAGACTTAAATATTCCGCACCAATTGTCTCCAGTTTTTATTGATAAAGCACGCCTTCATCAAGCCATTTTTAACGTGCTAAAAAATTGTATTGAAGCGATTGGTACGAAAGGCTGGATTCGTATTTCCTGCTTACAAGATGACCAATATCTTATTCTTGCTTTTGCCGATTCCGGAAATGGGATTACTGGAGAACAGGCTGCAAGTATGCTTTCTGAAAAAAATCATACCTCCAAACCTGACGGCCACGGAATTGGTATGTTAATCGTTCGCCGTGTCATGCGAGAACATAATGGTTTTGTCGAAATCGAAAGCAAAAAAAATACCGGCTCTATTATCTATTTAAAACTTCCTTTGCTCGAACAATCCTTGAAAAGGCTTAAGTGCGAGGAGCGTTAAGAGTTTCTTTAACTATTAAAAACCTTAAATCCAATATTTCAAAGCATCAATATAGACTTGCGCACTGTGTTCAATAAGCTTTAGATCTTCTTCGGTCAAGGTACGAACAACTTTTCCAGGACTACCCAACACAAGCGAATAGGGTGGTATTTCTTTATTTTGGGTAATGAGCGTTTGTGCTCCGATAATACAATGAGCTCCAATTTTAGCACCATCTAAGATCGTAGCATGCATACCAATGAGGCAATGTGATCCAATGTGACAACCATGAACAATAGCTCCATGGCCTACGGTTACATAATCTCCGATTTGAACATCCGCATCACCGCTTACATGCACAACAGCATTTTCTTGGATGTTTGTTCCATTTCCGATACGAATTTGTTCTACATCACCACGAAGGGATGCAAAAGGCCAAATGCTGCATTTATCGCCGATTGTAACATGCCCTAGAATGATCGATTGTGGAGCAACATACGTGTCATACCCATAACAAGGGTTAAAGGTTAAATGTTCAAAATTTTCCATAAAAAGTAAGATTTTTCTTCACAAATAAAAAGTATTCAATTATGGTAGGTAATGTTCAGTTGAAATACAACTAAATAGTTTTTATTTCTTCCCTTGAATACGAGAGAAATTATCTTGCAAAAGATACAGGCTCTTTCATTAGGGCCCATGTGGACTGAAAAAAGTTATGAAGAAAGTACACTAAATTCGAAAAGCCAAATATCCAAAGAATGGCTATCCAACCGTGAAGATACACGTTTAAACATTGAAAAAGATGTCTTAAAAGTGGACATTAGACCGAATAAAGAGGTTCTAGATGCACTTATGCAGACATTGAAAAAAAGTTATATAACGTATGCTTTTTATCCGTTGGTAGCGCTTTTTTTGGAAAAATCAGATCGTTATGACATTGTTTTAAAGGCTAAAGAAAATCATAGTATTTACTGTGTTTTTCCAGAAAATCTACCTTTTATTTCCTATGCCAGTGCTTGTGATTACCTCATCAAAAAACATTGGGATAAGTTCTTTTATTCCGAAAAAATAGAAATCGATCCTCCTAAAGGGCAATTTACTTCTGTTAGTCGATGTGGATTTACAGGTGTTTTATTGGGGCCGCCAAACTATCATATTTATAATGATTTCTTAAAAGAACATTATGAAGACTCATTAGAAGGTAAATATTCGTGGAAAGAATTTGTTGCTGGCATTAAAAACGAAAAAGATCCCAAACAAGTAAATGATTGGCTTGAATACATGAGATCGGCTACACGTTATCGTCTTAAATCCAATCCTGAACTCTATTTTATGAGTCGCTTGTCCGCTAAAAAATATCTTATAAATAATTGTACAGATAACGTAATTGATAAAGTTTTGAGCTTTAGACTCAATCCCGATACCGTTTCTGATCTTCCTGATCCTATTTTAAAAAACTTGGTACAACAGGAATTAGAAAGAGAATATAAGATTCATTCACGAATGGCAAGTTGGTGCAGAAGACGTATGCACAAAGCTGGTTTTCATATTTATCGTAGAGATAAGTACAGGAACAATATCGTTTGTGTGTGCTCAATAAAGCGGCGTATTCGAGATGAATCAACCCAGTTTTCAGATGAAATAAAGCAAATCATTGATTCCATTGAAAAAAATCAAAATGCATCAGTGGATCGTTTGATGCGTTCCTTTTTCAATATTTCCGACAAAACAAAAACTGTAGGAAGTTGTGTAGAGGCAGAAAGAATTTCTAGCTTTAAACGCAATCTTTTGCTTTTAATTCGAGAAGGTTATGTCTCGCAATATGAGAATGGAGCTATTTACATTTCTCCTAAACAACATCATTCTGCGATACAAAATCAAAAGAAATACAACAATTCTCTAGTTTCAGCCTAAGGTAAATGTTTGAGCCAAATTTTCGAATAAATTGCCGCGTTCGGCATACGATGAAAATTGGTCCCAACTTGAGAAGCCGGGGCTTAAAACGATGGTAGCAGGGGTTTTAACGTGTTTTAAATTCGCGAAAACCCCTTCTAGGTTAGTTACATAGTTAAGTTGTGCTTTAAATAAAGAAGCGTCTTTAGCGAGTTCTTTGCCACTCTCTCCGATAAGAAAAATGTTTTTAACATTAGGGAAACAGTTGAATACTTCCGGAAAGGTTTTTACGTTTTCACCTTTAGAACGTCCTCCCAAAATCCAATAAACATTCGTTTTATTTTTTAAACTTTCCAATGCAGCTTTTACTGCATGTAAATTCGTTCCTTTGGAATCATTCCAAAATTCACAATCTTCTTTCTTAAAGCAACAATGAAGCCGATGTGGCGATTGTTTGAATGTTTTCAAGCTTATTTCTAAAACTTTTTGGGAAATACCAAACACTTCAGTAAAGGTTTTTAATAAAGCAAAATTCTCGCATTGCCCATTGGAATAATTCAAAGGAAATTGAGTAAACCAATTAGCCAATTTTTCATGAGAATCTGCAAAAATAATTTTGGGATTATTTTTTAAATAAGGTTGCAATGTTGATCCACAAATAGCGAATTGTTGCGTCAATCCTAGCAAATTAGCTTTTGCTTCAAAATAGTTCCTAAAATTTCCATGGTAAGCAATATGGTCTTGATCAATATTGGTCCAAAGCGTATATATCGGTTTTAAATAACGCAATTGCCAAGCTTGATACGAACTGATTTCACACACTACAATGGTTTCGGGATGGAACCCTTTTGCAGCAAGTTCAGATAGAACAGTACCGTTGTTTCCTGCAGCACATGCAGATTTCCCGGCTAAACAAAGTATTTGTGCAAGTGCTTCCGTTACAGAAGTTTTTCCATTGGTTCCCGTAACTGCAATCATAGGGTTTTTTAGGCACAAGGCCGCAAAGTCAATTTCTGTCACATGTTGTATGGATTGCTTTTGAAGGACTTGTATCCACGGATGATGAGGGGCAAAACCTGGACTCGTTATGCATAAATCATAATTTTTAAAATGAGGCTTTTTACAAGATTTTTCTGCCTCATCCAATAAATCGTAAGCAATACCTAATTTATCACATAAACGTGCGCAACCTTTTCCAGAAATACCGGCACCTAAAATACCAACTTTTCGCAAGCGAGGGAATAACTGGTTTAATCGCTCCTTCATTTACCGCAATTTTAGAGTCATTAAGCCCAATAAAGCGCACAAAAAAGACACAATCCAAAAACGTACAATAATCTTCGATTCTGGGATTTTCATAAGCTCAAAATGATGATGTAAGGGACTCATTTTGAAGCAACGCTGCTTAAAAAGCTTGTAGGAGGTAACTTGAAGGATGACCGACAAAGCTTCTATAAAAAATACAAAACCCACGATAATCAAGGTAAACGCTTGTTGGGTCATTAAGGCAATACAACCAATCCAACCTCCTAGGGCTAATGATCCGGTATCTCCCATAAAAATTTCTGCAGGATAGGCATTGTACCAAAGAAATCCAACGCTTGCTCCCACTATAGCGAGACAAAGCACAGACAATTCTTCTACACCATTTAAATAAGGTAAGTGCAAGTAATGGCTTAAAACAATATGGCCCGTTACATAAGAAAAAATGGCATAAGTAACCGCAACGGTTAGAGAACACCCAATTGCAAGACCATCAATCCCATCTGTTAAATTAAGAGCATTACTTGTACCTGCAATGACAAAAAACCAGTACAAAAATAAAAGTGCTGCCGGCAAGGATGTAAGCACGGGATGTTTTAGAAAAGTAAGGTATAAGGCATCGATTTTAGTACCTACTCCTGGGGTACTTAACAAAACATACAATACGATAAACGTCGCCAAACCTTGAACAAACCACTTCCAATGACTCGCAATCCCTTTGGAATTTTTATATTTAAGTTTTAAGGCATCATCTACAAAACCAATACCGCCTAACATGAGCCCTACAAACAAAGCTCCATAAGCATAAACATTGATACGAATCCAAAGTAAGGCCGACAAAACAACGGCTCCAATAATAACAATTCCACCCATTGTTGGAACTTTCCCCTTGTGCGCGTGTAAAGAAGCTAAATCTTTTATGTCTTTTGCATCTCGAACAATATCTTTTATTTTTTTTGCACGCAACCAAGCAAATACCTTAGGACCTACTCCTAAAATAAAAATTAAAGCCGTCAACAAAGCCATTACACCACGAAACGTCACGTAATGAAACAATCGAAACGGTCCCCAAACGTCTTCCAATAAACACAAATAATAGAGCATATTTCTATTATGCCACTTTTTGAAAAAAATAAAACTTTATTTTTTAAAAAATTGTCCGATCTATCTTTATATGTAAATAGAAATTAATTAAATTCGAGTATATGTTAAAAAGAGGGGAAAATGTCCCTCTTTTATTTTTTCATAAAAAGCTCGCTTTTGTAGTAAAAATCTGCTTTTTTGAAATTTGTATGAAATTATTACGAGGCGTAAGTTGGTTTTTGGCAAGTTTAGTGATTGGAGTCGGTTTAGACGTTATCCAAAAGCAATTAGGGAAAGATTTAACGGGTGAAGAAATCACATTTTTCCGATTTTTATTAGGGGCTGTGACTTTATTGCCTTTTTTAGTTTGGCAGTGGTGTAAGCAAGGATTCTCCTTAACACCTTATTGGAAGATCCACGTATTTAGAGGGCTTTTGTTGTTTGTAGGACTCGTTTTATGGTGTTATGGATTATTGCTAGTACCGATTAGTACAGCAATTGTTTTGAACTACTCTATTCCATTTTTTACCTTAGTTTTGTCGATTCCTATTTTGAAAGAATCTGTTAATCGCGATCGTTGGTTAACGACTATTATTGGATTTATTGGTGTTCTTGTGGTTTTAAATCCGCAAGATGTAAGTTTTGATAAACGTTCTTGTATCATTCTTATTTCTTCACTTCTTTTTGCATTGCTAGACGTCTTTAACAAAAAGTATGTTTGTAAAGAATCCATGATAAACATGCTGTTTTATACAGCCTTTTTTACGTGTTTATTGAGCGCTTATCCGGCCATAAAACATTATTCGTTTGCGTTTACAAACAACATAAGCCTTTTAATTGCCTTAGGAATTGGAGCTAACCTTATTTTTTATTGTTTATTAAAAGCCTTTTGTTATATGGACGCATCGGCTTTAGCACCGTTTCGGTATTGTGACTTTTTTGTGTCAGCGTTATTTGGTTTTATTTTCTTTTCAGAAAAACCAACCTTATCCACGTGTTTAGGTTTTGCAATTATTGCTCCTTGCACGCTTTATTTAACATACAAGGAATGTAAAAAAGAATAAAATGAAATACGAACACATATCATCAGAAGCTGTTGGGGAAGGACACCCAGACAAAGTTGCCGACTACATTTCGGATGCCGTTTTAGATGCCTGTCTAGAACAAGATAGAAATGCGCATGTTGCTTGCGAAACACTTGTAAAATCGAATTGCGTTGTTTTGGCAGGGGAAATTTCTACCACTGCTCAGCTCAATTATGAAGCAATCGTTCGCAAGGCGATTCGCGATATTGGATACACCGATCCTAAAGAAGATTTTAACGCAGATTCGGTGTTTGTTATTAATTTATTAACAGCACAATCGAGTGAAATCAATGATGCTGTTTCCAAAAGCGCCAAGGAGATTGGAGCAGGAGATCAAGGGTTTTTCTTTGGATATGCCTGTGATGAAACACCAGAATATTTGCCAGCTTCCTACATGCTAGCTCAACGTTTATGTCATCAATTGGCTAAAGCTAGAAAAGAAAATCAAGTTTCTTGGTTACGACCTGATTGTAAGGCACTCGTTACGATGCTTTACGAAGATAACCATCCTGTTGAAATTGAAAACATTGTTTTGGCAACTCAACATAGTACAAGCATTAGCCAAGAAAAAATCAAATCCTACTGTCGTGAGCAATTGATTCCTGAAGTTGTTCTCGGTGAATGGCTTTCGGATAAAACCGCTTATTATATCAATTCTAGCGGAAGTTTTATTCATGGAGGACCCTCTGCAGATTCTGGATTAACAGGCCGCAAAATCATTGTGGATACTTATGGCGGTTGGGCACATCATGGTGGCGGTGCTTTTTCAGGTAAAGATCCTTCGAAGGTAGATCGTTCAGGCGCTTATTTTTGTCGATGGGTTGCGAAAAATATCGTTGCAGCAGAATTAGCGAGTCGTGTAGAAGTACGCCTTGCTTATACCATAGGAGGGACCAAACCCATTCATTACGATTTGACCACTTACGGCACAGAAAAATGTGACATTGAAGTACTTCATAAAGCGATTTCGCAAGTTTTTGATGCACGTCCTTTTTCGATTCTTGAAGCCTTAGATTTAAAACGTCCTATTTATCGGCAAACAACGCAATTTGGCCATTTTACAAAAGCTTTTTTGCCCTGGGAGCAAACGAATCGTGTTCAAGAATTATTAAGTTTGTGCAAGTAAAATACGTATACCATCATCTCTCTGCTTTAGAAGGCATTGAGGTGATAAGATGTAATAAAAATAAAGGTATATAGACTTAAAAAAACATTTTTTTAGCTTGTCTTGTAGAAATTTTTTCTGATTGGATTAATAAGATCATGAATCGAGACAATCGACAAGACTATCTTAATTGGTTTTTACTTTCATTATTTTATGCCTATCAATACTTATTGAGAGTCTACCCAAGCACATTTACGGATAATATTCGAGCTACTTTCAATTTTTCAGCCCATGAGTTTGCAACTTTAAGTACGTATTGCATATTTATTTATAGCTGTATGCAAATTCCTTTTGGAATTTTGTTAGATCGATTAGATGTTCGTAAACTTATCTTAATCGCGTTTGGGTTATGTTTGATAGGACAATTCCTTTTTACGCATACAAGCTCAATCGTATGTGCACAATGGGGCCGTATCCTGATTGGAATTGGCGCAGCTCCTGCTTTTATGAGTACCGTCAAAATGGTTTCGGATACGTTTTCCGATAAGCTTTGTGGGACTTTTATTGGCATTACCTGTACTTTAGGAACCATAATTGTTATTTTGGGCAATAGTTTGTTAAAATATATCTGTTCTTTAACAAATGACTGGCAAAAAGCTTTATGGTGTTTAAATGGTGTAGGTGTTATTTTGTTTATTATCTGTTATTTTGCCTTGCCGAAGTCCCAAATCGTTACAACAAAAGCTTCTGAAAGTAATTTCTGGAAAACATTCTTGTCTGTTGTTACAAACTATCGAATTTTCCTGTATGCACTGTTAACCATTGGTACCTGTGCGGTTGTAACTACATTATCAGATTTATGGGGAAATACCTTATTGATTACCAAATATCATTTAAGCGATGTACAGGCCGTTTTTTATAATCAATTCATGTTTGCAGGCTTTTTAATAGGTGCTTTGGCTATACCGATGATTTTTAATGGAAAACGTAGTTTACATGGTGTACGCATTTGTTGCATCATTTTAATTTGTTTGTTTGGTACCATTATTTATGGCCCCAGTCAATTGCCATCATTTGCTTTACAAGCAATATTGTTTGCTCTCGGTTTTTTTGCATGTGCAGATATTTTATGCTTTGCTTTAGCCGCGCAATTATCAACCCCACAAACGTCAGGATTTATTGTCGGATGGGTCAATACTGTTAATATGTTAGGGCTTACACTTTTACAATATTTAGTTGCGCAGTCCTTAGATAAATATTGGTCAGGAGCTGTTAATGCCAATGGTTTACGAGTATACGAAGCAAGTCATTATGAGCTTGCATTAGGCGTATTATTAAATACAGTTATTTTGGCGTTATGCATTGCATGTTTAATGAGAAGTCGTAATATTAAGGTAAAATGATAGATTTAGAAAAACAGTGGAACAAAATCATTCAAAATGTTGAAAAGCATGTAGGGGATGCCGTTCTTAAGGAAAAGTTAACGCAAAAAAAGCAGCTGCGTATTAAGTTGGGCGTAGATCCTACACGTCCAGATTTAACATTTGGTCATTGGGTTGTATTTAATAAATTACGCCAATTTCAAGACTTGGGGCACAAAGTCATCTTTTTAATCGGTGATTATACGACGCAAATTGGGGATCCTAGCGGACGTTCTTCAACCCGTCCTGTTTTAACGCCTGAGCAAATTGAACAAAATGCTAGTACGTATTTAGAACAAGCTTTTAAAGTTCTTGATCCAGAAAAAACCGAAACACGTCGTAATAGCGAATGGTTCGGAAAGATGAGTTTTGGAGATTTGCTCAGTTTGACACGCCATTTAACGGTTGCCCAATTGCTAGAACGCGATGACTTTACCAAGCGTTATACAGAAAAAACTCCTATCGCTTTGATTGAATTCTTATATCCCGTTTTGCAAGCTTATGATTCAGTCGTTTTGCAAGCCGATGTTGAATTGGGTGGAACTGATCAGCTCTTTAACATGTGTCTAGGTCGCCAATTCCAAAAAATCTTTGGCCAAACTGAACAAGCAGTTTTGTGTATGCCCTTGCTGGTTGGCCTCGATGGTACCAAAAAGATGTCCAAAAGCTTCGGAAACTACATTGCTTTCAATGACACATCTAAAGACATGTTTGGAAAAATAATGTCCATTCCGGATCAGTCTATGTGGGAATATTTTCGCTTGTTGCTGCTTGAAACGTCCGAAGAGATTGAAGTACGTAAATCGCAGCATCCAATGGATATGAAAAAATTTTTGGCGCGTCAATTGGTAGGTCATTTCTTTGGAGAAAAAGTAGCTTTAGAGGAACAAAAAACCTTTGAAACCATTTTTTCTCAGAAGAAAATTCCAGATTCGATGCCAGAATTTGATCGTTTGCAGTTGACGGATTGCAAAACCCTTGTGGATATAATTATTGCCACGCAGTTGTTTAAGAGCAGCAAAAAAGAACTTAAACGTTTGATTGAACAAGGCGGTGTAGAAGTCAATGAACAACGTATAAACGACATCAATGCAGGATTGCCGGAAGGTGAAACAATCGTAAGAGTAGGTAAAAAGTTGTTCTTTAAAATACATGCTTAATATCCCTTTCCAAGCGCTTTGCGAACATCAAGCAGCCCAAGCAGGTACGCTTTATGTAGTCGCAACGCCTTTGGGGAATTTAGCAGATTTAACTTTACGAGCCATTCGTATTTTGGAGACTTGCGATTGCATTGCCTGTGAAACTCCAAGTTGTACGCAACGCTTGTTGTCGGCCTTGGGCATTCATAATAAAAAATTGTTTGTCTATCGCGATGCAGGTGAAGAAAAAAGTGCACAACATCTGCTAGAGACTTTAAAAAGTGGCTTATCGATTGCGCTCGTAAGTGATGCAGGTACGCCAACAATCAGTGATCCAGGTTATCGCCTCATAAAACTTTGCCGCGAACAAGCAGTACCGATTGTTCCCATTCCAGGTCCAAGTGCCGTTATTACGGCCTTAAGTGTTTCTGGCTTTCCAAGTAATTCTTTTTGTTTTCTTGGTTTTTTGCCCTTAAAACCAGGTCCTAGAAAAAAAATTATCGAAGCTTATAAAACCTTTGAAGGTACTTGGATTCTTTACGAATCACCTTACCGTATTCATAAACTCGTAACGCAACTGAAAGAAGGGCTCGAACCTGAACGACATATTATGATTGCACGTGAATTAACAAAGTTAAACGAATCTTTCTATCGTGGTCCTTTAGCGACATTTAACGAAAAATCGTTTCCTGAAAAAGGAGAATTTGTTATTTTGGTGGCTCCTTATAAAACTTAATAAAAAAGAGAGAAAATCATAAAATTTTCTCTCATGAAGATTTTACGAACAAATAATTATTCTTCGGAATCAACCTCATCTTCATCGCCTTGAACAACTATCGGCAATTCGACTTCGTTGAAACCTTTTGCAGAAATATACAAATGACCTTCGCCAGCATCACCGCCTTCCATTTCAACGGATACTGAATTTTCTCCTTCAGGAATGATAACTTCTGGCATAATAACACTATTAGGAATATCGGTAGTAACATTTACGTACAAGCCACCAGGACCTGCTTTTATAGAGGAGAAAATCGTAATTTCTTCCTTATCGCCTGTGCTGAGCTCAATACCATCTGTGTCTACCGACAACAAACCTTGATCGATAAGCAAATTTCCAATAAAATTCTTTTCTCCATTAGAAATGAAGTAAACAGGATAAAACTTTCCAGCTTCAACATTAGGAACTTGAAAGGAAAGTACATTTTCCGAAATAAAATGGGTAACTGCATTATATTCACCTACTTGAACAAGGTCACCTGCAGTAAATCCCTGTCCTAACACTTTTACTTCTGCACTTATGGGAGCACGTTCCCCCCCTAAACAAGAACAGAAATGCTCTTTAATTTTAAATTTAGCAAGAGGAGTCTTATCACAACGTTCAACGCGATTACCACGATTATTGGTGGTATAACAAGCCTCAAAGAAATATTTTGCATCTGTACGTGTCGAATCTAAGAAATAATCATAATAATAGAATGACGGTGTCAATTCATAAGGTTTTAAAGGGAACTTTTCTCCATCAATGACTAACGAAAGCTTCAATGTTTCCGGAATGATTTTATTCATTCGAATATTGCACTGCGTTGTAAAGCGATACAAATTAGAAGGATTGCGCTGGGCATCATCGGGTGTAACATTCGTTAATGTTTTCGAACAACCTGCAAGGCTCAAAATAAGTAAAGTTTTACTGCTGAACGAAAAAATGCTTTTTAACATTGGCGAATCGACTTTCATGCTATATATAATTTACAATTTTTTATGAATTTACAAGCTTTATCTTTAGGTCTTTACGTTCATGTACCTTTTTGTGCAAATCAATGCGCTTATTGTCATTTTTTTAAAGTACAGCCTACAGATGCAAATATAAAAGCTTATTTTAGGCAAATAGAACGAGAATTTCGGATGTGGCAAGAGCGTTTGCAAGGCCGCACTATCGATACTATTTTTTGGGGAGGCGGTAGCCCAAGTTGTTTGTCAGTAGCTCAAATCGAACATTTAGGGTATCTATGCCAAACTCTTGCTATGCAGCCTAAAGAGTGGACGGTAGAAGTCTCACCAGTTACAATAACGTTCGACAAACTTCAGTATTTAAAACAACTTGGAGTGACTCGTATTTCCATGGGAGTACAAAGTCTTAATCCAGATATTTTAAAGCAATTAGGGCGCAAGCAAACACGCAAACAGATTTTTACAGCTTATGAATGGATACGAAAAGCTGGCTTTGATAATGTCAATTTAGACCTTATTTTTCCGCCAGATTTTTCCGATTTTAAACTCTGGCAAAAAGATTTAGAAGAGATTGTAAACTTAAATCCCGAACATATTTCAACGTATTGCCTAACTTATGAGAGCGAAACAGGGCCCTTTGTGCCGGAAGCCTATCAATCGGTAGATAGTAATCGAGAAGCTGATTTTTACGAATTTACATGGAGTTTTTTACCGCAATTTGGCTATCAACATTACGAAGTTTCTAATTTCGCAAAACCCGGGTTTGAATGCAAACACAACGTAAATACTTGGCGTATGCAAGAATGGATTGGGATAGGTCCCAGTGCTGCTTCGCAATTCCAACAACAACGCTTCCAAAATCACTTTAAAATCGATCCTGAAGGCACTCAAACGTTTGCTTCTTTAGACACATTGGACGAACTTACGCTATGTAAAGATTGTCTTATTTTCGGCTTGAGAATGCGTGAAGGTATTGACCTACAACAACTACAAAAACGTTTCCTAACTATCGATTTGTCTCAATTCGAACCTTTATGGCAACACTTCCAACAACAAGGTTGGATTGATTGTCAAAATTCCATCCTGCGCTGTACTCCAAAAGGTTTGCTGCTAGCCGATAGCCTTGCGTTGGAAATTTTATAAAAAACACTCTATAATAGCTTTTAATCTTTACAAGAATCGCCAAAAGCTGCTACAAAGTAAAAAGGACGGCTGAAAGCCACGGACACTGCAAATAAA